>NZ_JBQHWA010000002.1:0-153268 GCF_052064225.1 Blautia massiliensis (ex Liu et al. 2021)
TCAATATAACGGCGGATATTTTCCTCCGATACAGATCCGATCGTTTCCACATAATAGGAATGGTTCCACAGCTCTCCCTTCCATAGCTGGTTTCTTATTTCCGGAAAACGTTCGAACAGTTTTCTGCCGGTGATTCCCTTCAGATACTTGACGATCGCTGTTATGGACAGTTTTGGTGGAGCTGATACAAAGCAGTGGACATGATCACCTTCACCACATTCAAATAAATGAACAGTAAAACCTTTATCCTCAGCGATCTGCTGCACCAGTTCCTTTAGGTATTCCTCAATTTCTGGGTTTAATATCTTCCGCCGGTATTTCACCGACCACACCATATGGTAATTAATATTACACACACAAGTCCTGTAATGTATTAGATTTTCTTTCATACATATAGTATAACATAACGAGTAAAAATGCGCAACAGAAATCGAACATATTTTCGAATGATTATATGCCGGTTACGGCATTAATATCAAGGGATTGGGAGATTATTATATTATTTCAATGTGCAGATATGCACAATCTTGCGCTTTCATCTCGGTAATTGAATTGCCGAGGATTCCCGCTTATTGTCCTAAAAATGTTGCTTCATCCATAGGTGTACGCATAAAATCACCTGCTTTCAATAGATATATATCATATTACTACAATCCAAGCTGAATTTCTATTATCTTTCTTATCCTTTACAAATAAATTATTTCAATCCTATTTGATGAATATAATTTCAGTCTAGCACAATATGGGCGAAATCACAAGAAGATTATTTCGACATTTTACCTCCCAACAGAGCGGCACAGCCTCCCCTCCTCAACACCCCCGAATCCCGCACCCTGTCAGAACATTCACGCCCACCATAACGTAGAACAGCGGCGTGGCCAGGAGGGGAAGAGTGCGAGAAGGGGAGACGGCCTTCGCAACTCCGAGTGCTTCCCCTTCTCGCAAATTACCGCCTTCCAAAAGGCCGAACCTTTATCCTAAAAATAAAAACATATAAAAAAAGAGACCGTCAGACCAATAAAGTCCAACAGTCTCAAAAAAGAAAAAAACTCTTTTTATTCTTACACTTTTTTATTTATTCTTAACTTTCTCCAGCATCTCCTCAGCTCTCTCAATCTCACTCTTCTCATCCTTCGGAAGAACAATATTAAGAATAATAGCAAATACCGCTGCCGGAACAATACCGGAACCGCCGAAGATCAGGCTGATCGCCTGTGGCAGATGCACCAGGATCGCTGTATTGGAGCCAAGTCCATAACCAAGACCAAGTGCTACGGAAACGATCGTAACATTTCTCGGTCCGATTGGCCACTTGGTGATTAACTGGATACCGCTGACAACAATGGATGAGAACATCATAACAGCAGCGCCGCCAAGAACGCTCTGCGGCATGATGGAGATCAGTGCAGCAAGCTTCGGGAACAGTCCGCATGCGATCAGGAAGATTCCTCCTGTAGCGATACAGAAACGGTTTACAACCTTATTCATTGCAACCAGACCAACGTTCTGGCTGAAGGATGTGTTCGGAAGCACACCGAACAGTGCTGCGAAGGAAGATCCAAGTCCGTCACACATAACACCACCGGAAAGCTCTTTGTCTGTAGCCTCTCTTCCAAGACCACCCTCTGTGATTCCGGAAATATCACCAACTGTTTCAACTGCAGTTACAATAAACATGATCAGGATCGGCACGATCGCACGTGCGTCAAACACCCATTTTACAGGCATCAGTGCCGGTACCGCAAACCATTTTGCCTGAGCAACCTTGTCCCAGTTGAGAACCCAGGCCTTTGTAGCCTCCACAGTAGCACCTGTGTCATCTACATATGTAAATGTTGTAGGAAGTACCATAGCCATGATACTTACCAGAACGTATCCCACGATAATACCGATGAGGATTGAAGAAAAGCTTGTGAAGCCTTTTGTTCCATGCTTCAGTACAATGATCACGATCAGAACTACAAAGCCTACGAAAAGGTTTTCAAGAGAACCGTAATCCTTTGCGGAGCTTCCGCCACCGAAAGAGCTGATTCCCACACCGATCAGTGAAAGACCGATTGAAAGTACAACCGTACCTGTTACAACAGATGGGAAAAATTTTCTCAAGGGCTTCAGAAAGCTTCCCAGAACAGTCTCAAAAAGACCGCCGATAAAGCAGGCTGCCATAATCGAACCATAGGCAACGACACCATTTCCCATGACTCCGGCAACACTCTGACATACGCCGATGAAGCCTGAACTTGTTCCCATAACGATAGGAAGCTTGCCACCGACCGGTCCGATCGTAAAGACCTGTACAAGTGTAACAATTCCTGCGATCAGCATTGCATTCTGAAGTAATGCAACCTGAAGATCCCCTCCTGCTTCGATCCCGCAGGCTGCCGTGATGATCAGAAGCGGGGTAAGGTTACCCACAAACATGGCAAGCACGTGCTGCAGTCCAAGGGGAATTGCCACCTTAAGAGGTGGGCGTCCATCCAGCTCATAAGGGCTGGCTGTGTTTTTCTCCTGTTTTTCCATAATGAATCCATCCTTTCTTTCCCTATGTCCTGACGATAACATAAAAAAGAAGGCAGTTATACCCACTGCTGAATATAACCGCCCTGTTATCTGTCAGTACACGTATCGTGTCTCTTCTGTTTCGACACTCTTATCTGAACTGTTATTTCAGACTCCTGAAAAACGGGTTCATTATACAGTATCCCAACATCTATATCAAGTGTTAATTAACAAGTTGTTGATTTTTTTGCAGCTTTTTTTGCCTGGCTCTCACTCCAGAGCTCATCGGCCTGTTTCTTCCATACCTCTGCATAGTGATCACATTTTGCACAGAGATGCTCCGCTGTTTCCGGAGACTGAAGATCTGTAGATTTCGCTCCTGCACGCTCAACCATCTTGCGGAGAAGCTCAGGATTTTCAAGCATCGGACATGGACGAAGCATGTTTTTGTTGAACGGCTGACCCTTGTGATACTCCATAAAGATCGGGCTCTTCAGCGCCTCAAGGAGTGTACATTCTTTAATGTTCGCATTGGAGAAATGAATGAATACGCAAGGATCCACGTCTCCGTTTGCATTGATATGGAGGTAACGACGGCCACCTGCGATACATCCGCCTACATACTCTGCATCGTTCTGGAAGTCCATAGTGAAGAGAGATTTTGTGGCACGGAATCTGCGGACGCTGTCGTACATTTTGATTCTCTGCTCCGGTGTGGGAAGGAGATCTGCTGCTGCATCATTTCCAACCGGCATATAGTGGAAGAACCATGCAAAATAAGCTCCGCACTCAATCAGATGATCAAAATACTCCTCACTGCTTACTGCATCTACGTTTGCGGATGTGTAGCATGTGGAAACACCGAACGGAAGGCCGTGACTCTTCAGAAGCTCCATGGCGTGCATAACCTTCTGATATACACCATCACCACGACGTCCGTCTGTAGTTGCCTCTGTTCCCTCAAGGCTGATAGCCGGAACGAAGTTTTTCACACGGAGCATTTCCTGACAGAATTCTTCGTCAATAAGAGTTCCGTTTGTGAAGGAAAGGAACTCGCAGTCCGGATTCATCTCACAGATCTTAATGAGATCCTTTTTGCGGACCAGTGGCTCACCGCCTGTGTAGATGTACATATAGGTTCCCAGTTCTTTACCCTGTTTTACGATAGAATCGATGGTCTCAAGATCCAGGTTCAGCTTGTGGCCATACTCTGCTGCCCAGCATCCTGTGCAATGAAGGTTACATGCGCTGGTAGGATCAAGAAGAATTGCCCACGGTACATTGCAGTCATTCTCTTCTGATACCTTTTCCTGCGTTGCGCTTCCCTTAAGACTGGCATTTACAATAAAGTTACGGAAAAATGTCTGGCGTACGCCGGCATCCAGCTGATACATACGAAGGATCAGCTGATACCAGTTGTCCTTTGCCTCGATGGAGTGACGGATCGCATTTCTCTGTCCTGCATACCAGCCATCCGGTGTTACTTTATCAACCATTTCCATGATCTTCGGTATGTTTGTCTCCGGATCCTTCTCAAGATAATCCAGTGCTTTTGTTACGGTAGCTGCGATCGCTGCCTGTTTTGCTTTGTCTACGATTCCCATACTCTATTTCCTCCTATGTTATTATCTAAAGTGATTGGTTATTTTTATGTTTATGTTTAAAGCCGACTCTTGATGATCTTGATCGTCAGGATCCCGACCCATAGATTGAGGATCCCTTCCAGTAAAATGGAAAATCCCACCAACACCATCATCATAGCTGCTGCTTCAAATGGTCTGATAAAAACCAGAACTCCGATCACTCCGGTGACCAGTGCGATCAGCAGGATCTGCCACCACAACGCCAGACCGAATCTCTTCGCATCTACAGACATCTGGATCTTAAACAGGGCATCTGCCAGGATCAGGATTCCGAACACGGAAAAAATAAGATCCACTGCGAAATTTTTTCTGGCTATCAGGATCACTCCCACTGCCATCAGCAGGATCCCGAAAGCCAGATCAAACTGAAATGCCAGACAGAAAGCATCTCGCGTGAAATATCCGCTGATCTTAATAGCTCCGTACAGGATCAGCATGATTCCCATGAGCACGCACAGCATTTTTACAGAGCTTTTGGGCCTTGCCATCAGAAAAATACCCAGCACACAGAACAGTAATGACATGACGATGTAGATGTTTTTTACAAGCTTCAGCTGTTTCAGGTCATCCATACGTTCCCTCCTTGATAATTTTTTCTCATTTATTGTACTGAATTATACATCACTGTGTCGTTTAAAAAAACAGACAAAAAAGAGCCAGTGCCTAAATTTCAGACACCAGCTCAAAATTAACCGTTTCTATACCTTAATAAAATTCGAGGACATTCCTGTTCTACAGTGAATGGATATTTTTAATCTTCATTTAGTTGAAATCATAGCTTTTCTTTCAGATTTTTGTACTGAATCTCAAGGCTCTTCTCGTAAATATACTCCAGCTTATGCATATCTGACAGGATATCATAATCCATATCATGCCGCAGCCAGTCCAGGATCACTCCCACAAATACACATTTATAATACCGGCTTATAAGATGCCTATCTTCCTGATCCATTTCAAAGTCTCCGACCGCCCTGTTGATCAGCTCCTCCACCACACGCTCTGCGGCATGATCCAGATAATCGGCAAATACATCCCTCTGGATCGAGCGGTACAGATGTATCATGGCTTTTTTGTTCTTCTGAACTGCATTGACAAGGATTTCCATACAGTCGCTGACTGATTCCGGTGCTTTCTGATCCTTCAGAATGTCATTCAGCTCTTCCCCTACCATTGCTTCCACCGCATCCGGAATATCCCTGAAATGATAGTAAAATGTATTTCTGTTTACTCCACAGCGTTCCACAATGTCCTTTACCGTAATCTTGGACAATGGTTTTTCGTTCATAAGTTCCGTCAGTGTATGCAGTATGATCTGTCTTGTAAAACCTGGCATTTTCTCTCCCCCATCACAAGCTTTCCTCGGGTTATTTCCTTATTATGTCATAAAAATAACATACTTTCAAGCAACAACATGTTCGAAAATGTCCATAAATCCCCGGAGATCTTTCTCCCGATAACTGTCCCATGACCTGGCTGAACAAGGTTTTGTCAGATCTCTTCTTTCTGTTCCTGCACTTTTTTCTCTGGCTGAACATGAACGATCCCCTCCACAACGGTATGGTTTCTGACCTGATTTACCACAATATCCAGGTTTTTCCAGCTGCATCGGAACTGTTCTCCGTCCTCCGGTACACGTTCCAGAACTCCGCAGACAAAGCCGCTGAAAGTATCATATTTTTCTACAGGAAGCTCCACATTTATGACCTCTGCCACATCATCCAGGATCGCTCCTCCCTGTATTTTCCAGATATGTTCTCCTGTCTTCTCAATATCATCCGGCTTCGGCAGATCTGTCCTGTCGTCAATATCTCCCACCAGCGTCTCCACAAGATCATGCAGAGTGACAATTCCTACAAAGCAGCCATATTCATCCAGCACTACTGCAAAATAATCCCGTTTCTCCCTCATTTCCCGGAAGATCAGGTTGGCACGCATGGATTCCGGTACAAAAAACGGTGAATAACAGGCATGATGCAGAACAGCTTCTCTGGATCTGTCATCCAGGCGGAAATAATCTCTGGTGTCCAGAATATGGATAATATCATCCTGATCTTCCCCGCATACCGGATAAAAGGTGTGACGGTTCTCTCTGATGATCCGTTCCCATTCCTCATCGGAGTCTTCCATATAGAGGACAACCACATCTCTTCTGTGTGTACAGATCTCATCTGCCGCAGTATCATCCAGGTCAAAAACATTCTGGATCATCTCGCTTTCTTCCTGCTGGATGCTGCCCTGTTCATTTCCCTCTGTAAGCAGCATACGGATCTCTTCCTCTGTGGCCTGCTCCTCTTTTTCTTCCGGTTTGATCCCCATCAGATACAGCACACCATTGGCAGTTACTGTCAGAAGTGCAGTAGCCGGCCAGACTGCGATCATCGCGATCTTAAGAAGTCCTGCCAGACGCAGAGACAGCTCATCCGGATTTTTCATTCCCAGACGTCTTGGCACCAGTTCTCCGAACAGAAGACTTACATAGGAAAGCAGTATGGTCACAATGATCATGCATACGATCTTCAGAACATTCTGTGGTACATCTATCCCTGTCTTTATCAGTGCCTCTGTCATCGGCTGTGCAAAATATTCTGCCGCAAAAGCGCTCTGCAGAAATCCTGCCGTAGTTACCGTTACACGGATCGCTGTCATAAAATGTGCCGGCTGTTCTGTAAGCTTTATCAAAATCTGCGCCCGGTGATCTCCCTCTTCTGCCAGCTCCCTCATCTTTGCTTCATTCATGGACAGAATCGCCATTTCCGCACCTGCAAAAACAGAGTTCAGAAAGATCAGTAACACCAGTAAAACAATTGCCTGTATCATATTTTTATTCCCCTCAGTATAGTCGTCCGGAATTATTCCGAACCAATTATAATACAGAAAGCGGACCGTTATCATCCGCTTTCCTGTTGCTTATTCTGATTATTATTACATAAGATAGCATAACCCTTCCGGTCTGTCAAACCATCAACCTCCAACCAGCAATATACTACGATATAAAAAACAGCAGATGCATACAACAGAACGGCCTTTCATCTTCCACTCTGCTGCATGCCTATGAACATCATCGCTGCACGACCTATGTTCACTCTGCTGCTTCCTCTTCCATATGATGTTTCGGAAATTCCATAATGATCTCGGTTCCCTGTCCCGGCTCACTGTTAAGCCACAGCCTGCCGTTCAGAGTTTTTACCCCGTGCTTCACAATGGAAAGGCCAAGACCGGTTCCGCCGATTTCCTTGGAATGGCTTTTGTCCACCCGATAAAAGCGTTCAAAAATGCGTTCCTGATTTTCCTTCGGAATACCGATCCCTGTATCCCGCACATTCACGCGAACTGCATCCTCGCCATCCTTCAGTCTCACAAAGACCTCTCCACCCCGGCGGTTATATTTGACAGCATTATCGCAGACATTATAGAGAACCTCTTCCATGATCGTCGGCACTGTATCCAGCACTGTACTTCCGCCTTCCATATACATATGCACTTCCTGCTTTTCGGCAGCTTCATGTAAGGTAGAAAAAATATCATGAGTCAGGCTGTAAAGATCCAGTTTTTCCCACTGATACGGCAATCCGCCCTCATCCAGACGGGAGATCCGGATCACATCCCCAACCAGACGAATCAGTCTCTGCGCTTCCTTATAGATGCGTCCTGCAAAAACCTTCACATCCTCATCCTTCACAAATCCGTCCTGCATGATCTCAGCAAATCCGGAAATGGAAGTCAGCGGCGTTTTCAGTTCATGGGAAACATTGGCGGAAAATTCTCTTCGCAGCTGTTCCCTTTCTACTTTTTCGGTCACATCCACCAGAAGGATCACCGCACCCTCTGTCTTATTTTCTCTTGTGACAGGATTGGCGATCACCTGAATCTCACTGCCATCCAGACGAAGGATCTTGTTCTCATGCTTTCCTTCAAGGACCTGCCCAACGACACCTCGAAACTCCTCCGAGCGGTTCAGAAGATATACACTTTCTCCTGTTTTGATCTCCTTTACCTTAAGAAGCTTTCCCACACTGGAGTTGACAGAAAGTACCATGGTATAACGGTCGATCACAAGAAGTCCCTCCTGCATGTTCTCCGTGATAATAGAAAATTCTTTCTGCTGTCTTCTGGCTGCCTCAAGCTGCAGACGGATCTGCCGGCTCTGTCTGCCGATCTTGCTGAGAAGCGGCTGTACCTCATCATAGGCATCATTCTCATCCGGATGCTCCAGATCAAGCCTATTAAGAGGTTCCACAACCTTCCCGGAAAGCCTGGATGCAAATACGCCAGACAGGAGCAGCATAAGTATCAGAACTGCAGCAAAAGGCGGAAGCAGCTGCAGGAGCAGCATCCATACAGAAGCCTGGTTACTGGAAACTCTCAGCACATTGCCATTTTCAAGGCGTACTGCATAATACATTGTTTTTTCGGAAAGCGTGGATGACATTCTTTCATCCGCACCTTCTCCGTTGATCTCTGCTTCACGGATCTCCTTGCGATGTCCGTGATTATCCATGCTTTCCACATTTGCCTCATTGTCGTAGATAACTTTTCCACTTTCATCCACATAAGTGATCCTGGAATCCTCATCATTCAGCTTCTTCAGATAATCTGTCCCGGTACTTTCCACACCTCTGGAAATATACACGGCTTCTTTCTTCAGCTCACCCATCAGCTGTCCCTGAAAATAGTGATAAAGGATCCCCACGACAAATGCCAGTCCCAGTACTGTGATCAGTGATGAAACCAGCATGATATACTTAAATATTTTTTTACTCAAAGCTCAGCCCTTTCCTTTCTCCGAAATCTATATAGCATTTTACAAAAGCAATGTAAAAATAATTATCCGGAAAAAGTTAAATCCTTGTAAATTTCATCTTATCATAAAAAACAGGGAGAATGTGCTTAAACAAAAGGCACATTCTCCCTGTCTTTTCATAAACGATCAGATACTGGCTCTGTTTTATCCTTGTTTATTTTGCAAAAAGTTTTTTTGCATTTTCCTGAATATACTTCACCTCTTCTGCAGTCAGATCCATAAAATCGCTGTTATCCATAGAGCAATTAGAATCCTGTACATACATCATCTTAGTATCTTTCTGAGTAATAGAATAGAACCATACTTCCTTTGGTACATTGTAAACTTTACCCTGCTCCATTAATGTAAGTTCGATATCAAATTTACCTTCTTTACGCTCTGCTGTAATAAGAATTGCTTTCCCCTCTGCCAGAATAAACTGTTCGTCTGTGGAATGATGGATCTCGAGATGTGCGATTCCTTCAATATCATTATCCGGTTTCCAATTCTTGATGCATACAAGCCATTTTTCATTTTTGTAAACACAGAGAATACCTTCTCCATTATTTTCATACATATCTGGTTTCATTGTACAAATCCCCTTTCATACATGTTTTTACAGTTCTGTCTTTCCTTCAATCGGAACTCCATAGCCAAAAGCACCTTCCATTGCACATACCTTTGCGGAAAAAGCAGCACCCTTATTCATTGCGGTTAACAGACGTTCTTTCATTTTCTCATCGCTTTCCTCAATAAGAATTCCATCCTTTGAAGTTTCCAGCAGGGAGCTTAAGAAAGCGGAAAAATAACTGTCTCCGGCGCCCATGGTATCAATAGCATTTTCTGCATATATAGCTTTTGTATAATAAAAATTATCTTTATAAAGCACCCATGAGCCATCTTCTCCGATTGTACCAAGAACGATCTTAACTCCGGCTGCCTGTGCTTTTTTCATCTCTTCTTCCCGTTTCTCTGAACTCAGATGTGCGCAGGACATGATTGCCACCGTTACATACGGACATATCTTTTCAAGATATTCATCTGTCCATCTTGTAGAAAAATCATAGGCAATCGGTACACCGGTTTTTTCTAATAAGGAAAGTTCTTCTTCAATATAAGAATTCAGATTCGTGTAAATAAGCTGAAATCCTTTTATATATTCCATGTCTTCTTCTGTAAAATCAAAGGCATGTTCCTTGGCGATTCCACCCTTATTTGATCCAAGAAATACACGATCATTTCCTTTTAATGTGACAAGGGCAAAACCGTTTTCTCCTTCAAAATATCTGCAATGGCTATAGTCAATTTTCAGCTCTTTCAATGTATCCTGTACACATTTCGCAACCTCATCGTTTCCAAATTTTCCAAGATATGCCGTTTTAGCACCATTCATTCCGGAAAATGCACAGGTATTTACGCACTGTCCACCTGGATACATTTTTCCCCTGGAAAGATATTTATCACATACGTTATCGCCTATTGCGATGATCCTGAAATCCTTCATCTGTACCACACCCCGGCTTTCTCTGATTAGTACTCTACTTTCCACATATAGCGACGGGTTGGAAGCGGATGCTCACGTTTCTCAGCCAGCTCATGATTGTAGATCGGGTACACGTTGTTGAACAGAGAATGATTGAAATAATCCACTACAGATGCATCAATAGTAGATAATCCAAGCTCTTTTGCATCCAGAACTTCGATACGTTTTCCATATTTGTTCAGGAATTTCAATGCTCTCTCATCAAGTTCTCTTGTAGTTCCCTCGGAAATCTGGATCATAAATGCGCGATTTGCATCTGTGATCTCAAATGGTCCATGGAAAAATTCACCTGTGTGAATGCTGCTGGAATCCAGCCACTGCATCTCCATAAAAATACAGATACTTTCCATATATGCTGCGCCATAACCTGCGCCGCTTCCCATTGTATAAATAACAGTATCATCTTTATACTCTTCAGCAAATGCCAGTGCTCTCTCTTTTACGTGCTTTCTTGCATTTTTGATAATATTGCTGATCATTCCAACGCCTGCATAGAATTTGTCATAATTCTCATATCCTGCAGTCTGCTGTAAAGTTTCTACTGCAACAAGAAGTGCACACATTGTTTTCTCACCTGCATAATCAATATTTCCTTCCAGATGATCCGGGCTTGCATCAAACTCATACTGAACAATATAGTCACCAAACTCTACGATTTCAGACTCTGCCAGCCATGTAAGAATGATAACGGAAGCGCCCATCTCTTTACCAAGCTTTGCAGCTGCAATTGTTTCCGGTGTGTTTCCTTTATGACAGGAAAGGCAGATGATAGAATTCTCACCAAAATCTTTCGGTGTGCAATGTACAAACTCGTTACTGCTGATCAGTGCACATTTAATATCTGCACTTTCTGTCTCCATGAATGTTTTTGCAGGATAAAGTGCTCCGAGAGAACCGCCGCAGCCTACAAAATATAAAGATTTTACTCCTCCTTTTTCTTTTTTGTCCTCAATAATCTCTGCAATAATGTTTTTAATATCTGTACTTCTGTATCCCATTTTTGTTCTCCTTTTCTTTTTAATCTTGACTTTTTAGTTTCTATATAAAGTGGAAAGATATCCACCTTATTAACTTAATTCTGTTGTGTTACTCCTAAGCCATTCTGTAATGTCATCAATTACCTTATCCGGATCACAATAATAACGACGGTCACATATTTCAAAAGAAATTGTCCCCTTATATCCTCTGCGCTTCAGATCCTCATAATGCTTTTTCATTGGAAAATCTCCATCTCCGGGAACTGTATGTCCCCGATCGTTAAAATGCACATGAACAAGCTGAGCACCTAAATTATCCATATAATTATCTATGCTTTCTTCGGCATAGGTCATCTGATCCAGATCTACCATACCATGTATGTGAGATGAACCTGTTTCTTCTATCATTCGTTTCAGATCTGAACTTTTTATCAGCACATTCGTTGTTGTTACCTTCAACTCCTCCAGCATCAGTTCCACATTCTTTTTCTCACAATAAGCCCCCAACTGTTGCAAAGAATCCCTGCAGTACTTCCATGCCTCTTCCGGTGACTGATCGAAATATCCAAATCCGGTACTGATCTGGACTTTGTGACAGCCAAGAAATTCAGCCGTATCAATAGCTCGCTGATAATAACGAATACTGGACTCACGTGTTCCTCTGTCCTGTGTGCAGAAATTAACCGGGTATGTACAATTCTCCGGTGTCATTGCCATAACACTTAGGTTTCTTCTCCTGATCTCCTTTTCCAATTCAAGTAATGAAAAAAGAGAATAATCAAATATGTTAAACTGTGGTGCACTACAATACAAATCAATACTGTTAAATACTGACTGCTCTACCTTGTCCAGAAATTTCTTCAGAGGATATCTCAAATAATGATAATTCATTGGTGCAAATTTCATTTTTTCCTCCTATATTCTCTATGATGCTTTGAAAACACTTCTCTTATATTGGATAGTCGGATCATAAAGAAGGGAAAACACTACACAAAGTCAGGATTATAAAAATCTCCGACTATCCAATCAATTAAATCAGAAAATTACTGCTCCAAGTGCAATTGCTACTACTACAGAGACTACGGTACAAACAAGACCCGGAAGCATGTAACTATGATTCAGGACAAATTTACCGATTTTTGTAGTACCTGCTGAATCAAACGCAATAGCTGCTACACACTGGCCAGAAGCAGGAATAAAATAATTGGATGAGCATGCGATCCAGCCAGCCACAATAATGTTCACCGGAAGCCCAAGCGCAATTCCGATCGGAACCATGATCATAGTAGTAGATGACTGACTGGTTGTAATAGCTCCTACAATAAACACTGCAACGATATAGATCCATGGATGCTGATTTGTCAGCGCAGACATATTATCTGTAATAAAGGAAGACTGATCTGCGATGAATGTATTTACCAGCCAACAAAGACCGAATGCTAGAACTACTGCAAACATACCTGTACGAAATACTGGCTGATCCAGAAGCTTGTTACTGTCTGTTTTTGTAAGAAGAACCATAAGTGCTGCTGCAACCAGCATGAAAATCTCAATAACTGATGTCAGCGGAAGGCTTGTTTCATCTGCAAATACCGGAACAAGAGATTTTACTGCACCAAGTAATACGATTCCAACCATTGCAATAAGAAAGATTGCTACGGAAATCTTTGCCTCTTTTGTTGCCTGGAATTTTGTTTCTTTTTCGTTTCCCTCTAATGTTTTTTTTGCAAGATCTTCAATCTCACCAGCTGCAACTCTTCTCTGAAACTCCGGATCGTCCTTCAGTTCTTTACCTTTTTTCAGAACAGAAAATGCTGCTGCAACTGTACCGATCAGAGTTGCCGGAACACATACCAGAAGCAATGTGAAAATATTTACAGATGTGTACTGTGATTCTGCAAGAAACGCCAGTACACTGACAGTCGCTGCCGAAATCGGACACGCTGTGATTGCCTGCTGTGATGAAATAATAGATGCGGAAATCGGTCTTTCCGGACGAACTCCTGTTTCGATGGAAATTTCATTGATAACCGGAAGAAGACTGTAAATAATATGTCCTGTTCCGCACATAAAAGTAAAAATATAAGCAACGATCGGCGCCAGAACCGTTACCATTTTGGGGTTTTTACGAAGGATTTTCTCCGCAATCTTTACAAGATAATCAAGTCCTCCACAGGACTGCATCATTCCAGCTGCACAGATTACTGCGATCATGATTAAAATTACAGTTACAGGTGGATCTGATGGTTTTACATGAAGCCCAAATGTCATGATCAGCATTCCAATTCCACCTGCAAATGCTAAAAACGGTCCACTAAGGCGAACACCCACAAAAATAATCGCCAGGACGATCAAAAGTTCTATCCAAAACATAAACTCTACCTCCCAATTTTCATTTGTTTTGATAGTATCTAAAGATCATGCGCATATCTTTATTAGTAGTACATACAATTGTAATTTCATATCTCATGTTTGATATGTATTACTTTGTATCTGCTACAATAGTATATCTGTAAAACTCCTTTGTCAATCCCATTTGTTTTTTTCGCTTAATTTTACAATTTTCCCTACTTGTTTTTGTTGTATCTGCACAATAAAAATACATTATAATACATATTCTATTTCGAAATATATCTTTTTCGCACTTATAAATGCACCCATAGATGTATTTATCAATATCATCCAACTCATTCTCTGTATTATATTGTTATATTAGAATCATAAAAGTTTGTATTTTATTTTTCAATATTTTTTTCTTTTTTTGCTTAAAAAGAACAAATCTTCATATACAAACAGTTTTAAATGTATTATCATATATATACAAAAAAGTATTTAACTATAAAATCAGATTACAATATCTGTTTTTTATTTATCGGAAAGGAGTTTTCATTAAATGGAACTTGATAATGCCATAGCCACACCACTTTATAAACAGCTTGAAGAACTGATCCTAGACAAGATCACCAGTGGAACACTTACTCCCGGCAGTAAACTCCCGACAGAAAATGAACTAAGCGAACAATATCATGTCAGTCGTGTTACTGTAAGAAAAGCCCTTGCTGCACTGGACAGCCAGGGATACCTGGAGAAGAAATCAGGAAAAGGAACCTTTATCGCAGAAAAAAAAATGCAGCGTTCTCTTTCTCCTGCTGTTGTAAGCTTTTCTCAAATGTGCCAGCGCATGAACAAAAAACCCGGAGCAAAAACCATAAAAATTGCCATTGAAGATCTAACTCCTCATGAAGCAGAATTAATGGGACTTGATGAAACCGAAAAAATTTTAGTAATAGAACGTATTCGCTATGCGGATGATAAGCCTATGCTTCTGGAAATCAATAAATTCCCAGAGTCCTTCTGTTTCCTGTTCAGCGAAAATCTGAATAATACATCTTTATATGAGCTTTTGAAAAATAAGCATAATATTGTCTTTGATCATTCTTCCAAAACCATTGACATTACCTTTGCTTCTTCAAGAGATGCCAAAATACTGGGAATCACAAAGGGTTATCCGCTTCTTCGGATCGACAGCATTATACATGACTCAACTT
This sequence comes from Blautia massiliensis (ex Liu et al. 2021), assembly GCF_052064225.1. Classification (NCBI taxonomy): domain Bacteria; kingdom Bacillati; phylum Bacillota; class Clostridia; order Lachnospirales; family Lachnospiraceae; genus Blautia; species Blautia massiliensis (ex Liu et al. 2021). Next base: position 14,991 of record NZ_JBQHWA010000002.1, read on the forward strand.
CTGCCTATACACAGCTTTGTCTGCAGCTGTGTATTGGAGATAAATACAAATTGATCGTCTAAATACCAACATGATCAACATTAAAAAATCCCCGGGAGGGGCAATTTTGAACCCCCCGGGGATTTTTTCCTAACAGCTATCCATACTCACTGTATCTTTTTCCATTTTTCTTCAAAAAGAGCATAATCATTCCACAAGGTATCTGCTCCTGTAGTATCTTGCTGTACTTCCGCTCCTTTATATCCTATCACATAAGCTCCTGCTGCTTTTCCTGCCCGGATTCCAGAAGGAGAATCCTCTATGATCACCGTTTCTTCCGGCATAACTTCCAGATACTCCATTGCTTTCCTGTACCCCTCCGGGCTGGGTTTTTTCTTTGTTACCATATCACCGCAGATCAGAACCTCCGGAAAGCTCATAAGCTTCATCCGATTTAACGCCGTTACAATAAGTCTGGTGCTGGTAGATGATACAATACCAATTTTATACCCTGCCGTTTTCAGCCAGACGAGAAATTCTACCAGTCCTTCCATAGGCTTCAGATCCTGACTGTTCTCATATACATTACCAAGTGTCCTTCTTTCTTCCAGAAATTCCTCTGCTGTTTTACAGATTCCATTTTTTTCGAGCAATTTTCTTGTTGGTTCTTTTCCATCTGTTCCTATATATGAAATTTTTTCTTCCATACTCAAAACCGCACCGTACTTAAAAAACAGTTCCTCTGTATAAGCAAGTGTCTTCATTTCCGTATCTGCGATCACACCATCAAAATCAAATAATACTGCCTTTTTCATTTTTACCTCTTTTTGTGATTGTTTATAACTCATCAATAACATATATTAATACATTTATTATCATGCGTCAATTATTTTTCCTATACTATCTTTTATTTTCATCCAGTGTTTTCTTGTTAAATATATTTATATGTGTATTTTATACAATTTTTATCTTATATTTTTTTATATTATGCCGAAATATACAATGCCCATTGACATTCCATATAATTTTACACATAATTGTATTAAATACATTTTAATACTTTAAAAATAAAGATCTGTGCACAATCTTTATATAGCAACTCAAAACTAACGATGAAAGAGGTTAATGCTTATGAAATCATACAAATTTCTGGCAGCCATAACTGCCGCAGCTATGATCAGCACCATAACACCAACCATGATATTTGCACAAGAACAGGAACAAAAATCCGAAAACAGCAGCCAGACAAGCGATGAATATTCTTTATATGTTTGATAAATATTAAAGAAAAAAGTGCTGTGATATCCTTTCAATACCACAGCACTTTTTTACAATAATGCAACTCTTTGCAATCTGCTCTTACTTATTTCTATTCCTCAACAAAATAGTTATCTGTATGACTGGAACCGCTTCTGTGGTTTCCTGTGATAGAATATTCCACCCACTCTGCAATGTTCACAGCGTGATCACCGATACGCTCGAAATATTTTGCAGCCATAAGGATATCCAGACCGATGCTTGCATCCGGCTTTCCGTTATTCAGGACCTCGGCCAGCTTTTCCTTAATATCATTGAAGGCATCGTCCACCTTATCATCATCGTCAATAACCTTTCTGCAAAGCTCAAGATCACCCTTTACAAAGGCATCGATGCTTTCTGTAACCATCCGGACAGTATCCTCTGCCATCTTCCGGATATTAATGATATCTCCGGTAACTGCTTTGTCCTCGATATGCTTGGACAGATCCGCAATATCTGCTGCCTGATCACCGATGCGTTCCATATCGGAGATCATCTTCAGCGCTGCGGAAATGGATCGCAGATCTCCGGCTACCGGATGCTCATGAAGAAGAAGCTTCATGCAGAGATTTTCAATCTCTTTTTCCTGTGCATCGATCTCTTTTTCCGTCTCAAAGATCTTGCCAATGAGAGTCATCCCGCCTTCACCCTGAATAGCTTTGGCAGAAAGTGAAATTGCTTTTTCGCAGAGACTTCCCATGGTGATCAGTTCCACGTGAAGCTCTTCCAGCTGTCTTACAAAACGTTCTGACATAATATCAACCAAACCTTCCTGTAATATAATCCTCTGTACGCTTATCTGCCGGCATGGAGAACAGCTTGTCTGTATCCGCAAATTCCACAACCTCACCAAGAAGGAAAAATGCTGTCTTGTCGGAGATACGGGTTGCCTGCTGCATGTTATGTGTGACCATAACAATGGTGTAATCCTTTTTAAGCTCTACTGCCAGATCCTCGATCTTGGAAGTGGAGATCGGGTCCAGGGCAGATGTGGGCTCATCCATAAGAAGCACCTCCGGCTGTACTGCCAGGGCACGGGCAATGCAGAGACGCTGCTGCTGTCCGCCTGACATTCCAAGAGCACTTTTTTTCAGGCGGTCCTTGACCTCATCCCAGATTGCCGCATCACGGAGAGATTTTTCCACGATCTCATCCAGTTTTGCCTTGGAACGGATACCGTGTGTTCTCGGACCGTATGCAATATTATCATAAATGCTCATCGGGAACGGATTGGGCTTCTGGAATACCATTCCCACACGTTTACGCAGAAGATTCACGTCCATATCTCCGTAAATATCTTCCCCGTCAAGCTCTACCTTTCCTGTGATGGAACAGCCTTCCACAAGGTCGTTCATACGGTTTAAGGATTTCAGAAGTGTGGATTTACCACAGCCGCTTGGTCCGATAAATGCTGTGATCTCTTTTTCCGGGATCTCCATATTGATTCCCTTCAGGGCATGAAAGTTTCCGTAATGGAGATTCATATTGTCAATTGAAATTTTTGTATTTTCACTCATGATCGATCATTATCCTTTCGCAATTTTTCTGGCTACCAGACCGGACAGTCCGTTGATAACAAGTACAAATGCCAGAATGACTACTGCTGTTGCAGATGCCTGGTTTACATGAAGTCCCTCACTGGAAAGCACATACATGTGAAGTGCCAGGGTACGTCCGGAACCCATCAGGCTGTTTGGAACTGCCGCAACAGTACCGGAGGTATAAAGAAGTGCTGCAGTCTCACCTACCACACGTCCGATGGCCAGGATCACACCTGCCAGGATTCCGGGAACTGCGGAGGGAAGTACAATCGTAAAAATAGTACGGAGCTTGCCTGCTCCAAGTCCGAAGCTTGCCTCACGGTAAGAATCCGGAACAGATTTCAGTGCTTCCTCAGCGGTACGCATGATCAGGGGAAGTACCATGATCACCATGGTCAGGGCACCGGAAAGAAGAGACATGCCCCAGTGCAATGCAGTTACAAAGAACAGCATACCGAACAGACCATATACGATGGATGGAATACCGGAAAGTGTCTCTGCGGTAATACGGATCAGCTTTACAAAACGGCTGCCTTTTTTTGCATATTCCACAAGGAAGATCGCTGCAAAGATTCCTACCGGAGCGGCAATCGCCAGAGATACCAGTGTCATGATCAGGGTATTGATCAGTGACGGGAGAAGGGAAACGTTCTCTGAGGTATAGGTAAGGCTGAACAGACTTGCATTCAGATAGGGAATACCTTTTACAAGCACATAGCCGATCAGGAAGAACAGCAGTGCAAAAGTGATCACTGCTCCCAGCAGTGTAAGAAATGCCAGGACTCCTGCACCAGGATGTCTTGCATAAGACTTCAGCTGGTCTCCTATGGTAAGTGTATTTCTTTTTTTCATGGTTGTTTCTGCCGCAGGATCTGCGGTCACTGATACATTAGTTTGCATTCTCCGCCCTCCTGTTCAGCAGTGAAAGACTTAAGTTGATGATCAGGATAAATACAAAGAGTACAACTCCTGTTGCGATCAATGCTTCTCTGTGAAGTCCTGATGCATATCCCATCTCTGTTACGATGTTTGCAGTCATGGTACGGACACCCTGAAGAAGTCCCTTCGGCATACGTGGCTGGTTTCCGGCTACCATGATCACGGCCATGGTCTCACCGATGGCACGTCCGATCCCAAGGACAACGCCTGCCAGGATTCCTGACTTTGCTGCCGGAAGCATAACAAAGAAAATGCTTCTTTCTTTTGTTGCGCCAAGTGCAAGTGATCCTTCATAGTAGCTTTCCGGAACGCTTCGTACTGCCGATTCCGTAACTCCGATGATCGTCGGAAGGATCATGATTCCCAGAAGGATACATGCTGCCAGCATACTGCTTCCGGTTCCTCCGAACAGCTGGCGGATCAGCGGTACCAGGAGAACCAGACCAAAATAGCCATATACGATGGATGGAACGCCTGCCATAAGCTCAATACCGGATTTCAGTGGTTTATAGATTTTTTTCGGGCAATATCTTGCCATGAATACGGATGTAAAAAGTGCGATCGGAACTCCGATAAGGATTGCTCCTGCAGTTACATAAATACTTGCCACGATCATTGGCAGGATTCCGAATTTATCGTTTGTTGGTCTCCATTCTGTTCCGAAGAGGAATTTTAAGGGACCAATCTTTCCCATTGCAGGAAGGCCGTTTGCAAAAAGGAACACACAGATAAGAAATACTGCGAGAACCGATGCACAGGCCGCAATGAGAAAAACGACCTTCATGGCCTTTTCTCCTAAATGATTCATAAGACACCTTTCTCTCTGTTCCAGTGGATATCCACTGTGCTGATATATAACGGAGCGGCTTTCCTGACCTTGTCATGATCGCCGCTCTTTGTAAGATACTTCAATCGTTTTTTACCTGGGAATTTATTTGGTCACGTCTTCCCAGTCTGTGATATCACCTGTGAAGATGGATTTTACCTGGTCACTTGAAAGCTCCTCAAGATCATTGTCGTTGTTTACGATGACTGCGATACCATCTTTTGCGATCTCTGTAGCTTTAACACCTTTCTCTGTTTCCTCGTCCTTCAGCTCACGGGATGCCATTCCGATATCACATACACCCTCTGTTGCGCTATTGATTCCTGTTGTGGAGTCGCTGACCTGAACCTCTACTGTGATGTTTTTGTTTGTTTTCTGATATGCCTCTGCAAGCTTCTCCATTACAGGTCCTACGGAAGAAGATCCCATAACTACGACTTTGCCTTTTGCATCTCCGGCTTTGTATGCCTCTGCTTTTTCATCTACTTTGATGTAGCCTTCTTTTTCGATGATGTCCTGTCCGTCAGAGCTCATGATGTAGTTGATGAAATCCTGTGCTGCATCGCTGAACTTGTCGCCTGTTACGATGTTGAACGGACGTGCTACCTTGTATGTATCATCTGCAACGTTCTCTGCTGTTGCCTCTGCTCCGTCGATCTTTACTGCTTTTACTGTATCGTTGAGGGAACCAAGGGATACGTATCCGATAGAGTTCTCATCGCCTGCTACTGTGGTAAGCATTACATCTGTGTTGTTTGTGATGCTTGCTTCCTGTGTTGTCATATCTACTTTCTCTCCGTCTTTTTCTTCTTCGATCCCAAACAGCTCTACGAATGCTCCACGTGTTCCGGATCCGTCCTCACGGGAAATTACGTCGATCGCTCCGGATGGTGCTGCCATTACAACGGTTCCCATTACTGTAGTTCCGATAAGTGCTGCTGTTAAGATACCTGCGATTCTTTTTTTCATGATTTTTTCTCCTCATTTCTATGATCATTTTTACTTGCTTACTGCTTAAATACAGGTGTTATTATAGGAATGGAAGGTAAAATATAAAATCGCGGTTTTGTAAAATGTTAGTAAAAAAATGTGATATAAAAAAAGCTGCTTGCGCAGCTTTTTTTATATGATATATTCGTCCGCCTTCACGGATTGCCAGTTCATCAGGTCTTCCAGTGTTATATGATCTACCACACCTTTGATGGCATCGTCCAGCTTTTTCCAGAGGATCTGGGTGACGCAGTTCTCCTCACGGTCACAGATGGCTCCGTTGTCGTCCAGACATTCCACAGGGGAAAGGCTTCCTTCTGTGAGACGAAGGATCATTCCGACCGTGTATTTATCCGGGGTCTGCTGCAGTGCATAGCCACCCTGAGGGCCACGGACACTGCGGACAAAGCCTGCTTTGTTCAGAATGGAGATGATCTGCTCCAGATATTTATCGGAGATCTCCTGGCGCTTCGCCACATCCTTCAGGCGGATCGGTTTTCCTGTATAATTTGTAGCAAGATCCAACATCAGTCTCAGCGCATATCTTCCTCTTGTAGAAATCCTCATGTAATATTTACCTCCAATATTTCAGTATTCTTCTGATTTATAGCATTTTGCTCTTTCTGTTATTGTGCAGCTGTTCAGCCGGAAATATTCCTCTGTATTCCATGACCGGCACCCTTCTCTGTGATGCACAGGCAGCTTCCTGTATCTTCTTTCATAGGAAGCAGAATCTGCTTTGCAGACTTTATTCTTTATATTGTTAATAGGTTTTATTCGTTTTCTCTATTATACCTGAAAAAGCTACAAGATACAAGCAAGTCCACACACACTGCTTATTGCTTTTCGCGGAGCCTTACCAGTGAACAATAACCACAGCCCCACAGAGGGCTTACTTAATTCGATGAAATCAAGAATAAAACCGGCGCTCCGGCAGCCTGCTTGGACAGGCATTCAGGAGCGCCGTAAATAATCCCGCAGAATCACGCTTCAGGGCAAAAGAAGCGGTCTTCGGATCGATTATTTTGTAAACAGTGGTGTGGAGTAGTAACGGTCTCCACTGTCCGGAAGAAGTGCTACGATCACTTTCCCCTTGTTCTCCGGGCGTTTTGCAAGCTGAATCGCAGCATAGAGAGCTGCACCGGAGGAAATTCCTGTAAGGATTCCCTCTTTCTTGGTAAGGAGTTTGGATGTTTCAAATGCATCCTCGTTCTCTACCGGGATGATCTCGTCATAAACCTTGGTGTCAAGTGTGTCCGGAACAAAACCTGCGCCGATACCCTGGATCTTATGCGGGCCTGCTTTTCCCTCAGAAAGTACAGGAGAAGTTGCAGGCTCAACAGCAACTACCTTCACATTCGGGTTCTGGCTCTTCAGGTACTCACCTGTACCTGTGATCGTTCCGCCTGTGCCGACACCTGCCACAAAAATGTCTACCTTTCCGTCTGTGTCATTCCAGATCTCAGGACCTGTTGTTGCTGCATGTGCCTTCGGGTTAGCCGGGTTCTCAAACTGTCCCGGGATGAAGCTTCCCGGAATCTCCTTGGCAAGCTCTTCTGCCTTGGCAATGGCCCCCTTCATTCCCTTGGCTCCGTCTGTGAGAACCACCTCTGCACCATATGCCTTCAGGATGTTTCTTCTCTCAACACTCATGGTCTCCGGCATGGTAAGGATCGTCTTATAGCCCTTGGCAGCTGCGATGGCTGCAAGCCCGATTCCTGTATTGCCGGATGTTGGCTCAATAATGGTTGCGCCTGGTTTCAGAACGCCTTTCTGCTCTGCATCTTCGATCATTGCCTTACCGATTCTGTCCTTAACGCTTCCTGCCGGGTTAAAATACTCGAGCTTGGCAAGTACTGTAGCCTCAAGTCCCTCAGACTTCTCTACGTTCTTAACCTCTACAAGCGGTGTGTTTCCGATCAGTTCCAGTGCGCTTCCGTAAATTTTACCCATGATGATATCCTCCTTATTTCCTTTATGTCCATTTCCTTATTTCCTAGTAACTATATATGTTTTCTGTGATTTGATTGAATTATATCATAGTACAGGGATTTGTCAATACATTTCAGCCAAAAAACGCAGGAATTTTTCTCCGGAAAAACCCCTGCGCTTCATATAATTTCATTTATTCTTTTTTAGGATTTTTACAAACAGATGCATAGTCAGGCGGATATTCATATTCTTTATTTTTCAGATTCTGTTAATGTAATATCCCCATCGCTGCATTCCACATTTAAAGTCGGTGCTGAAGCACCGGCCTTGTTCTCATAAACAGAGGTGTCTTCCTCATTGTCGGTTTTTCCCCTGGAAAGCCCCTCCGTGTCCACATCTCCGTCTGCAGCTTTCAGATAAATATTGGTTTTCTCTGCACTGCCGTTCTTCATTTCTACAGAAACATCACCGCAGGAGCTATTGATCTTCATATCTCCGTTAAAGCTGCTGTTGTCTATCTGAATATCTCCGTCGCTGAGAGCTATCTGCCCATCTGCAAGCTCTGCCTTTTTTATGGTCACATCTCCGTTTCCGGATTTCAGCTGCATGTTATCTGTACATTGAAGTTCTTTTACATTCAGATCCCCGTCGGAAAGCTTTGCATCAAACTTTTCGAACTCGCCCTTATCCAGCATCAGATCTCCATTGAGAAGTTCCAGGGTCATTTCTTTACACAAAAGCTGATCGGCAGCAAGATCCCCGTCGGAAAGCTGAAGCTCCGCTTCGGAAAGCTGTGCCTTCTCCGGAATATAAAGAACCACCGTATTCAATGCATCTTTCTTTTCTGTCAGATCCGCATGTGTAGAGAATATCCCCAGATCATAGGTTATATAATAACTTCCACTGCCGCCTGCAGACTCCTCAAGCGTGAGCTCTCCATCCTTATCCTTCCAGGTCAGAGGATTTTTCCTCCCGTTTTTCTCAAGCTTATATTCCATATAATAATGGTCATCATCTGAGGTACGGATATCCAGATCAAAATCCTCAAAATCCACATTCAGCTTCATAAAATCATCAATCTGTTCTTTTTTCATTACTGTAAGATTTTTACGACTGGAAGAATTTCCTCCGGATACATACATATGATCTGAAGTATATGTGAAATCTTTTCCCCCTGCAAAATATCCTGCTGTGGAAAGAACAACTCCCGCTGCACAGAGTGCTGTACCTGTGATCAGCACTGTTTTTGCAATCTTATTCATTTTTATGCACCTTCTTTCTTGCAAGTCTGTTAACCAGACGGCCGATTCCCATTGCACACCATTTACATATATATATGGTAAGTACTCCAACGAGGATTCCCGCACCTGCCATCAGGAATCCACTGCCGACCATCATGCAGGCTGCTGCCAGAGATCTTGCGATCAATGTCACGCCGAAACCTGTGAGCACGATACCTCCGGCAATTGCTGATACACCTGTAACTGCCATGGAAAAGATCACTGCTGCGATGACAATCACCACTGCTGCCAGTACTGCAAGGCCTGCAAACAGCAGCGCAATGCTCACCGGCGATGCACAGATCACCAGAAATGCGAGAAGAATGATCTTTCCGGGGGAACGCTTCTTTCCTGCGGATGTACTGTACCCTGTTGTACTCAGGTTTCCTGAATCTGTCCGGCTATGTGCATGGGAGCTCTCTCCGTAATATGAACCTGCTGCCGGCAAAGCTGCTGTTTTTTCCTCGGTGATGTCTTTACTGTCACCAACACTCTCCTGTAAAAGGTTCAGAAGCAGTTCCCTTGCCGCCTCTTTAGGCTGTCCCAGTTCTTCCATAACCTGCTGTTCATTCTCAGGTCCAGCCTCATCGAAGTATTCCGAAAAATACTCAATGGCATTGTCATAATCTTCTTTTGGAAGCCGCTTCAGATATTTCTTCAGCTGCTCCATATACTCTTTTCTTGTCATTTTCGAAGTCTCCCTTCCACAATATCGTCTATAGTATCGCGGTATTCTCTCCACTCTTTCCTCAAATATTCCAGCTGCTTCCGTCCGTCTTCTGTGATGGAATAATATTTACGTTTCCGTCCCTGAAATTCCTCTGAATAAGTTGTCAGATAACCATCCGTCTCCAGTCTGCGAAGGATCGGATACAATGTGGATTCCTTGATAGAAGCTACCATCTTCACTGTCTGGCTGATCTCATATCCGTAAGAATCCTGCTGCTCTACAACAGAAAGGATCAGGCATTCCGTCAGCACTGCAGACACCGGATAATAATACATAGGCATACCTCTTTATATAATTATTTTATATATAAAATTTTTATATATAATTATTTTACATATATAGTACCACACTTTTTCCTGTTGTCAAGCACAATTTCGCAATTGCTTTTTCCAGACTCCTTCTTTATAATATTTACAAATATAAAATACTCACCCAGAAAGGACTTGAGCTTATGGAAAAAAAGCCCCATCTGATGGCGATCGTCCTGTTTTTAACGGGTCTTATCTGTATTGGATTACTTTTTGGACTCAGCTATAAAACCTACCGGAAGATCGATGCCGTTGACCAGAAAATGGCCTCCGTGATCAAACCGGTCCAGAAAAAGCAGAAATCCATGAAAGAGGATATCGAACTTTATACAGCTAAGATCGAAAAGAAACAGGCAACCGACAAATACCTGCGGCAGCGGGCACAGACAGAAAAAGCTGTCAAAAACAACACCGGTGAACATGAACGGGCACCGGAAGCCGAAAACAGTCAGAAAACGACCAAACCCTCTGTTTTCAGTGAAGCCGGTGGTGAAGGATTCACCGATGGCGGTAATGATACCTCTTCTGCTTCCAACAACGGCCATATCGTCGGGATCGATCCCGGACATCAGAGTGAAAATGTTGATATGAGCGCCACAGAGCCGAACGGCCCCGGTTCCTCCACCATGAAAGCCAAGGCTTCCGCCGGAACCAGAGGTTCCTTCAGCGGTCTCCCGGAGTATCAGCTGAATCTGGACGTTTCTCTTCTGCTTAAGGATATCCTGGAACAGCGTGGATACCAGGTAGTAATGACAAGGACAGACAATGATACCGCTATCAGCAACAAGGAGCGTGCAGAACTGGTCGCTTCCCAGGGTGCGGAGATCTGTGTCCGTATCCATGCAAACGGAGATGATTCTGCAGATGTCTCCGGTGCTCTGACCATGTGTCCGTCCCAGCAGAATCCTTATGTTTCCAGTCTCTATGACAGTTCCGACAAACTATCCAAATGCATTGTGGATTCCTACTGCGCAGCTACCGGCTTCCAGAACCGCGGGATCATCTACACAGATTCCATGACAGGTATTAACTGGAGCACGATCCCGGTGACGATTGTGGAAATGGGATTTATGACCAACCAGAGCGATGATCTGAAAATGGCGGATTCCTCCTTCCAGCAGACTATGGCAGAAGGGATCGCCAATGGAATCGATGCTTATTTCCAATAATAAAAAGGAGTTTGTTTATATATGAAAAAAAATACATTTCTATATATTGTGATCGCAGTGCTTGTCATCGCACTGGCAGGACTTGGGGCACTGAATGTACGCTCCCTGGACAAGCTTGCATCTCTCCAGACAAAAGTTAACAAGCTGCAGAAAAGTGTGCAGGAGGTTTCTGATTCTGCCGCTGAGCTCAGCAGCAAAGCCGATCAGCTGGATGCTCTTTATCCTGATGATCCTACCGTTTCCAGCGCTGCTGCCGCAGCATCTTCAGCTGAGGTCCAGGGTCCTTCCGCACAGGAAGAATCCACAGATACATCTGCAGCCTCCGATTCTTCCGAAGCTTCTGGCAGCAAGGACAGTTCTTCTTCCAGTCAGGAAGAAGGAACTCTTTCCCCATCCAGCGGAAGCACTTTCACAGACAATTCGGATTCCAGCATGGACAACCTTCTGAATCAGGTACAGTCTCTTCTTCCCACCGATAACGGAACCTGGTCCGTATATGTATGCAATCTTGCAAAAAATACCGAAGGTACCATCAACGATCAGCAGATGCAGGCTGCCAGCCTGATCAAGCTCTATATCATGGGTGCTGTATATGAGGATTATGACAGTCTTTCCTCCAAATACAGCAAGGATCAGCTGGACAATGCACTGAACTCCATGATCACAGTCAGCGACAATGATGCTGCCAATACACTTGTCAATTATCTTGGCGGCGGGGATGACGCAGCCGGAATGGCCCGTGTGAATAAATTCTGTCAGGATCACGGATACACCAGCACTTCCATGGGACGTCTTCTTCTTGCAGATAATTCCAATGGGGATAACTACACTTCCGCAAAGGATTGTGGAAAATTTCTGAAGACCATCTATCAGATCGACAAGGGTACTGCTACCGATAACAACGATACTCTGGCAGGAGCCGAATATATGTATCGTCTTCTGAAAATGCAGACCAGGAAAAACAAGATCCCGGCTCAGATGCCTTCCGAGGTAAAGGTTGCCAACAAAACCGGTGAACTGGATCACGTAGAAAACGATGCCGGCATCATCTATGACACAGCAAAGGGGATCGACCTGGTAGTCTGTTTTATGTCACAGGATCTTAACGATACCTCTGCTGCACAGAACACCATCGCACAGGACAGCCGTGCGATCTATGGATACTACAACGAATAACAAAAGAAAATATCTTTATATTATATTGGGAAGGAAAACATCATGAATCAGACAAAAGAGAAAAAAACAAGATACTTATTATGGCCTGCGCTGCTGCTTCTGCTTCTTCTGCTGGCGCCGGGCAACATTGTCCGTGTGCAGGCTGCCTCTGACCAGACTGCTGTCCAGCTGAAACTCAGTCAGGGTATCCGCCGCTATGATTATGCTTACCAGGTCCTTGATCTGGTAAATCAGGAACGTGCCAAAAAGAACCGGAATCCTGTCACTATGGATAAGAACCTTCTGGAATGCGCCATGACCAGAGCAGAAGAACTGACCGTTTGCGCCAGTCATACCCGTCCCAATGGTTCCATCTGTTTTTCAGCCTTTCCTTATTTTGAGGATCCAAGTGAAAATCTTGCGATCAACCAGGGAACTCCTGAAGAAGTTATGGAATCATGGATCGAATCTTCCGGACATTACACGAACATCATGAATTCCAAAAATGTTTCTGCCGGAATCGGCTGCTACTCACAGAACGGTCATCTCTACTGGATCCAGTGCTTTTCTTCTCACGCAACAGAAGCCTGCACACAGCCTGCCAATCAGACTGTGTCACCTGTTATTTCCGTGCTTCCAAAGCTGATAAATATCCATTTCAACGAAGCTTCTCCGATCACATTCACAGAAGAACAGAAAACACTGGCTATCTATATAACCTGTAATGGATTCAGCTATATGAGTTCCAGCCTTGACCCAGCTTCTTTCACATGGTCAACCGGAGATCCTTCCATTGCCACTGTGGATCAGAGCGGTGTTATCCGACTGAAAAGCAGAGGAATCACTACGGTTTCTGCCACACTGAAATCCTGCCCGGACAAAACACTGTCTGCAGATCTCAATGCATACTATGATCTGGAAAATTCCAGAGAGACTTCTCTGCGCTATACAAGTTCCTGGAACTATACCGGAAGTCCCATTACTTTTTCTCCTGAACTAAAATTCCATGGTCGTACGCTGACTGAGGGAAAAGATTATACGATTTCTTTCTCCAACAATCAGAACAGCGGTGTGGGAACTTTCACGATCACAGGTCTTGGCCTTTATTCCGGAACTCTGACGAATAATTTCGGTCACATTAAATGGTGTTACTTTAAAGAAAGATGTTGATTATACCCTTTCTTATTTTGATAACACCATGGCAAGTTCCAGAACCAACAGACCTCGTGTCCATATAACCGGTATCGGCATTTACAGAAGCGGTTTTTCCAAATACTTCACCATCAATCCACTGAAGCTCTCCGGTGAGACCATCCAACTGGCAGATTCAAACTGCAAAAGTGAAAGTGTAACCTCTTATCTGCGAAATAACCTGGTCATCACCTATAATGGCACACAACTGACCTCTGATGATTTTCGTATTACTTCTGTATACTATTCCTCCAGCAATGAGATCCTGGATTTTTCACTTTCCTATAAGCAGAATTATTCCGGTTCAAGGCATATGACATCTGTAAAGCTTTGCGATCTTTCGGATATTCCGGAACAGATCTTCAACGGCAATGCAGTAACTCCGAAGCCTACTGTAAAATACGGCCCGGACACGCTTCAGGAAGGCACGGATTATATCCTTACCTGGAAAGATAACGCCAAAACCGGCACTGGCTCCGTAACGTTTACAGGAATCAACAATTATTTTTCAAGTCAGTCCCTGACCTTTAAAATATCTGCTCCGGCACCAACGAGCACTCCAACGCCAAAGCCTACTGCTACCCCGACTCCGAAGCCTACTGCTACTCCGACTCCGAAGCCTACTGCTACTCCAACTCCGAAGCCTACTGCTACTCCAAAGCCGAAGCCCACTGCCACTCCAGTTCCGAAGCCATCTACTACCCCGGCTCCAATGCCATCTGGCACTCCGGCTCCGAAGCCATCTACTACCCCGGCTCCAATGCCATCTGGCACTCCGGCTCCGAAGCCATCCACTACTCCGGTTCCAATGCCATCTGGCACTCCGGCTCCTGTGATCACGAAATTAACTGCACCGTCAATTAAGGCCTCTGCCTCCTGGAACAGCTGTACGCTCCGCTGGAACCGTATAAACAATGCCCGGAACTATATTCTCTACAGAAAAACAAATTCCGGAAAATACGCAAAGATCAAAACTTTAAACGCAAATACTACTTCATACAAAGACACAAAGATCACTATCGGAAATAAATATTCTTACGTGATCCGTGCAAGCAAAAAAACATCCTCCGGTTATATCTACAGTCCAGCTTCCAAAGCAGTGACTGTGAAACCAAATCTGCTCCGTCCGTCCACAAAGCTTAAAACCCTCAAAGGAAAACAGACACTTTCCTGGAAAAAGATTTCCGGAGCAACCGGCTATGTCATCTATCAGAAAAAAGGAAATGGTTCCTTCAAAAAAGTAAAAACTATTTCTTCCAAAAATACCAGCTATACATTTAAGACAGCAAAAAATGTTACATATAGCTACAGACTGGTTCCATACCGCACAGTAAATAAGAAAGTAAAGACCGGACCTGCAAGTGCGGTAAAAACCGGAAAAGCAAAATAACAGACTTACCGGATCGGACAAAAAAAGGATGATGCGTCACCGAAACGCATCATCCTTTTTTCAGTTCTTTTCTTCTCCCTCTTCATAGGATTTTTCCCAAATCTCGGAAAATACTGCCAGCGGACAGTCTGTCAGCAGGCACATCAGAAGAAAGCACTCATATGGATTCACTATGTAGATCTCACTCATTTCGCAGCGGGCCAGGATCTCCTGGATCTCCTCCAGAAAATGACGGTATCTCGTATACGGATCATCCTCTGCCATCTCCTGAGAGATCACAAAAAACTCCAGCGTGATCAGATCGAACCGCTCCACCGGAAATTTATGGTTCAGGATATTGTTGATCCTCTGGCGGCTGAAGCGCTTCTGGCTGAAATGCTTTGCCAGAATGGATGCGGACATCTTTTTGAGATTTCCCATTTTATTAATGGGGATCCCGCTGCAGATAACCTTTTCCAGATCCGAAGCACTGATATTCTCAGGCTTCCAGATCTTTTTGCCACCGTTTTCTTCCTCATCTTCCTGATACATGGCTGCAATGATCTTCCTTGCCCGCTCCAGAAGGATCATAAATTCCTGAAAAGCCTGGCTCTTCTCTGATTTCGGATCATCATGTCTTCCTTTCAGAAAAGCCAGATATTCCAGAAGCTTTTCCTCACTGTCCAGACAAAGCCCTGTGCCATACACGATTTCTCCGGTCTTTTTTTCCACCGGAGTCATCTGTTTGTAGGTTTCTTTATATTCCTCCGCTTTATAATAGCCAAGATGATTCCGGTAACAATACCAGTAGATCACTTCTTCCGGATTATGGAAATCAAAATCCTGCTCACGAAGCACCCGGGTCAGAAAATCTGAAACATCCTCTGTACTCATCCGAAGTCCGAACCCCAGCAGAAAAACTGTTTCACGCTTCACAGATGCCTGAGTCAGCCAGTTATTCACCAGAGAACTCAGCTTGGCTGATGTAGGTGACATGGATTTCGGTGTGTAGGTTTCCTTGAAGGATTCCACAACAATCTCCCTGTAGACTTCCTGCGGCACCTGGGAAAAAGGCTCCTCAAGCTCTGCACGCTCATACACATATCGTTTCAGATAGTCACCAAAGGAAACCAGTTCCATCTCCTTGTAAAGATAATGAAAAATAACATCTGCATCCTCATCCTCAAAGGAATCCAGACTGACAACCTGGCGGAACTTCTGTGCCGCCTTTCTTGTAAATTCAAAGTCCTTCACTGAATCGAAGGCAACTGTCTGTTCAAAATCAAGATCCTGCATTCGATTTCTCATCGCAAATTTTCTCCTTATCCCTTTTCTTACTCCCCGGGTTTATTACCGTCCGGTACTGTGGCGCTCTGCCCAGCGTTTGAGAATATTTTTTTCTTCATAGCCGCTGATCTGTGCAAGGACCAGTGTCACATTATCTCTGCCGCCTCTTTCCAATGCCTGTTCCAGGATCTTACCTACTTTTTCTTCTGCGGTTTCTGTCCCGTCAAGGATCTTCTGAAGCTCCTGATCAGAAAGCATGTCTGTCACTCCATCTGAACAGATCAGATACGAGCTTCCCGGCTGATAACCGATCTCCACGATAGAAGGCTCCAGTGCCATGTTTTCTTCCTGGAAGCCCAGATACTGCGTCAGCGGAGCTTTTCCCAGCATTTTTCCGCCGATCACATGGTCCGTGGAAATCTGCTGGAACTTCCCCTGAAAATGACGGTAGATACGGCTATCCCCAAGGTTGCAGGCATAGATTGCCTTTTCGCTGAAAGACAAAAGTGCCATGGTTGTTCCCATGCTTCTGATACAGTTTTCATTGCTGTAGCGACATACTGCCTCATTCATATTTTCGCAGGCTCCTGTCAGAAAAACCACAGGCTCTTTTTTCAGGGTCTTTTTGTTTTCTTCATAGAAGCCTCCCAGCGCTTCCACAGCTGCAGAAGCTGCCATTTCACCGCAGCTTTCTCCGCCCATGCCGTCAAAAACAGCCAGCATTGGAAGCTGCCAGTGCTGTGTATGACCTGCCAGGATTCCGTCAACCCCCTGGTTGTGCACCGGCAGGCGCACTCCGCAGCACCAGAAATTATCCTCATTATTTGTCCTCACCTTTCCGGTGTGACATGTATACGCATAATCAATCTGATAGGCCATTCTTTTTCCTTTCGTAAAAACCCTTCGACATTACTGCTGAAGCTCCACTACAGAATTACTCCAGTATTTGTCTCCCAGTTCTACATATTTGTCGTTATCGCTCTCTTTATCATGAACCTTACCATCTGCATCGATCCATCGGATCAGAAGGCCGTCCTGATAATAAAAATACTGCTTCTCATCTCCGTCCCATACATAAGTATAAAACATCTGCTCGCCCCAGTAAAAATATTCCTCATAAACGCCATCTGCGGAACTGCCGGGATATACAAGTACTTTGGCGATCTCTCCTGATCCGTTATAAAAGCGCAGGCAATCCCCCTCTGTACCTTCACGTCTATAGCTGTCCAGAGCATTTTCTATGGTTGTCGCATGGTCACGTATCGTTTCCATTGCCTGTGCGAAGCTTTTATCCGAATTGTCTGCAGTACCGAAATTTCCTTTGTTCAGAGCATCAGAATCATCGGAATCTGTATACGAAGGTTCCCCGTTATCCGCAGGTTTCCGTATCGTTCGTACCGCAAGGATCCCGCCGATCAGCACAACAAGGATACCGGCTGTTATAAGCATTCTGAAAATACCTTTCCGTTTCCTTCTGTCATCGTCATTTCCGTCATTCTCTGGCACGGATCCTTCCCACTCCTGGAGATTCTGGTCACGGTCGTCTTCCAGATCTGTGATAGAGGTAACTCTGGGCTTTACAGCTCCGGTTTTTCTTATACCGGGATCTGACTGACGGGAACGTCCTGACGGATAACCGGACAGGCTATCCTTTTCGGATGCTGTTTTTCCGGATGCAGATTTCTGAGGCTTCTGTATTGTGCTCTGAGCCTTTGGCGTATTCCGGGCTGCATTTTTTGCTATTTCTCCGGCTGTCGGTTTCTCCAGCTGTATAGATACCGGCACAGGATTTTTACGTGCCTGACGGATCGCATCCGTATTCAGCTGACTCGTTCTTGCCAGCTGTCTGGCTGCACCCTCCTGGAGAAACTTCGGCATGGACTCCGGAACAGGTCTTTCCTCCACTGGTTTCGGTTTCTCATGAACTCCCTGTTCTCTGTTTGCTGCTCCATACCGGATTTCTTCCAGTGCTTCCCGAAACTTCTCAGGAGTCTGATATCGTTCTTTTGCATCATAAGCACAGGCTTTTAAGATAACGGAGCCGAAAGCCTCTCCTGCATCCACAGGTAGTGGCGGTGTTTCGCCTGACATCCTCCTCGTGAGTGCGTTTTCCTTATCTCTGTATGTGATCAACTGTTTTTCAAGATTCAGAAACGGAAGCCTGTTATGATTCATCAGTTTATATAACACCAGGCCAAGTGCATAAATGTCCACTCTGCTGTCGTACTGTTCTCCCCTGTACATCTCCGGCGCCATATAGGAATAAGTTCCCTTTTTGGAAAGGGTACTCATGGTTTTTTCCAGTTCTCTGGCGATTCCAAAGTCCCCCAGCTTGAAATCCCCGAACCTGGATACAAAAATATTCTCAGGTTTGATATCCCTGTGGATGATGTGAAGCTGCCCACAGTATTCCAGTGATCTGCAAAGATCGATACCCAGCTTCATCACTTCTTTTTCTGTGAGATTTTTTCCCGCATAATATTCCATGAAGCTTGTGAGATATTCCATGCGGATAAAAATATCCCATCCGATCTCGTCCAGATATTCCATCACCTTGTAATCTTCTACAGATACAATATGGGAATTTCCCCGGAAATACTCCATGGTGCTTACTTCCTGAATGCACTCCTCCACCAGATTTTCAAAATAACCGCGGACAGATTTTTCATCACCGGATTCTGAGCGCACACTGTCCAGCTCCCCTTTACTGGCGGGGATTGTGATTATCTTAATTGCCGAGTAAAAAGAACGTCCCTTCTCAGTTCTCTGAGCTTTATACACTCTTCCAAAAGATCCTTCCCCGATCTTGCTTACGATCTTCCATTCCGGCCACGGGGAAATTGGCAGTTCCTTGTCCATCGCAATCCCTCCTCTCTCAGAAAATCCCTGCTTATAAACAGAAATCTCCCTCCGGATTTCCGGGGGGAGATTTATTTATATTAGCAAGGTATATCGACTTATTCTTCTACCGGTGCAGTTTCCTCTGCTGTCTCTTCAACAGCAATGGCCTCTTCCTCCGGAGCAGTCTCAGTCTTCTCTTCCTCTACGGAAATTTCCTCTGTATCCTCAGGCTCCTCGGAAGCTGTTTTTACCTCCGGCATTCCTGTGTCAAGACTGATCTCACTGTAACGCTTCATACCTGTACCTGCAGGAATCAGCTTACCGATGATAACGTTCTCTTTCAGACCGATCAGCGGATCGACCTTACCTTTGATAGCAGCCTCTGTCAGGACTTTTGTTGTTTCCTGGAAGGATGCTGCTGACAGGAAGGAGTTTGTAGCAAGGGATGCTTTGGTAATACCAAGAATAACCTGTTTTCCCTCTGCCGGCTGTTTGCCCTCTGCCTCAAGTTTCTCGTTAACTTCCTCAACATCAAGGACATCAACAAGTGTTCCTGGCAGGAACTCTGTATCTCCGTTATCCTCGATACGGATCTTCTTCAGCATCTGATGAACGATAACCTCGATATGCTTATCGTTGATCTCAACACCCTGCAGACGATATACACGCTGAACCTCACGGATCATGTAATCCTGAACTGCACGCACACCCTTGATTCTCAGGATATCATGCGGATTTACACTACCTTCTGTCAGCTCATCGCCGGCCTCAAGAACCTGTCCGTCAAGGACTTTGATACGAGAACCGTATGGGATCAGGTAAGTCTTGGAATCGCCTGTCTCCGGATCGTTTACGATGATCTCACGTTTCTTCTTAGTGTCGTTGATCGTGGCAACACCTGGGATCTCTGTGATGATCGCAAGACCTTTCGGCTTTCTTGCCTCGAAAAGCTCCTCGACACGAGGAAGACCCTGTGTGATATCTCCACCGGCAACACCACCGGTATGGAAAGTACGCATAGTCAGCTGTGTACCTGGCTCGCCGATAGACTGTGCTGCGATGATACCAACAGACTCACCAACCTGTACCGGCTCACCGGTAGCCATGTTCGCACCATAACATTTTGCGCAGACACCAACCTTGCACTTACAGGAAAGGATGGTACGGATCTTCAGTTTGTCGATCGGTCCGCCTGTCTGGTTGCTTACGCCCTCTTTCATGATACGGGCTGCACGCTTCGGTGTGATCATGTGGTTTGCTTTAACAAGGATTTCTCCATCTTTATTCTTAACTGTCTCACAGGAGAAACGTCCTGTGATACGCTCCTGAAGGCTCTCGATCTCTTCTTTTCCGTCCATGAATCCACGAACGACCATACCGGAGATCTCTGCTCTGTTCTCACAGCAGTCCGCCTCACGAACGATCAGATCCTGGGATACGTCAACAAGTCGTCTTGTCAGGTATCCGGAATCGGCTGTACGAAGAGCGGTATCAGAAAGACCTTTACGAGCTCCATGAGCGGACATGAAGTACTCCAGTACGTCAAGACCTTCACGGAAGTTTGACTTGATCGGGAGCTCGATGGTATGACCGGTTGTATCAGCCATCAGTCCTCGCATTCCGGCAAGCTGTTTGATCTGCTTATCGGAACCACGGGCTCCGGAGTCAGCCATCATGAAGATGTTGTTGTACTTATCAAGACCTGTAAGAAGTGCCTTTGTAAGCTCATCATCGGTCTTCTTCCAGGTATCAACAACCTCTTTGTAACGCTCTTCCTCTGTGATAAGACCACGTTTGTAGTTCTTTGTGATACGGTCAACAGTATCCTGAGCCTGCTTGATCATCTCCGGCTTCTGCGGCGGCACGGTCATATCGGAAATAGATACGGTCATGGCTGCACGTGTGGAGTATTTGTAACCCATAGCCTTAACGGAGTCAAGTACCTCGGCTGTCTTTGTTGCACCGTGAGTATTGATAACCTTTTCAAGGATCTGCTTCAGCTGTTTCTTACCTACAAGGAAATCAACCTCAAGAAGCAGTTCGTTTCCAGGTACGCTTCTGTCCACAAATCCAAGGTCCTGCGGAAGGATCTCGTTGAACAGGAAACGTCCCAGTGTGGACTGAACATTGCCGCTTAAAACAGTTCCGTCCGGCATTGTCTTATGACAATGGACAATGATCTTTGTCTGGAGTGTGATGACCTTGTTCTCATATGCAAGAATTGCCTCGTTGACACTCTTAAAGAACTTGCCCTCACCCTTGTTTCCAGGTCTTTCCTGTGTCAGGTAGTAGATACCAAGGACCATATCCTGTGAAGGAACGGCTACAGGACCACCATCTGACGGTTTCAGAAGGTTGTTCGGTGATAACAGAAGGAAACGGCACTCTGCCTGTGCTTCCTGGGAAAGCGGAAGATGTACAGCCATCTGGTCACCATCGAAGTCAGCGTTGAACGCGGTACAAACAAGCGGATGAAGCTTAATCGCCTTACCTTCTACAAGGATTGGCTCGAATGCCTGGATACCCAGACGATGCAGTGTAGGTGCACGGTTCAGCATAACCGGATGCTCCTTAATGACGTCCTCAAGGACATCCCATACTGCCGGCTCAAGCTTCTCTACCATTTTCTTGGCATTTTTGATATTGTGGGAAGTTCCGTTGGCAACAAGCTCTTTCATAACGAAAGGTTTGAACAGCTCGATAGCCATCTCCTTCGGAAGACCACACTGATAGATCTTCAGTTCAGGTCCTACGACGATTACAGAACGTCCGGAATAGTCAACTCGTTTACCGAGAAGGTTCTGACGGAAACGTCCGGATTTACCCTTCAGCATATCGGAAAGGGATTTCAGTGCTCTGTTTCCAGGGCCTGTTACAGGACGTCCACGGCGTCCGTTATCGATCAGGGCATCTACAGCCTCCTGCAGCATACGCTTCTCGTTGCGGACAATGATATCCGGAGCACCAAGCTCCAGAAGTCTTTTCAGACGGTTGTTTCTGTTGATGATCCTTCTGTAAAGATCATTCAGGTCAGATGTTGCAAAACGTCCTCCGTCCAGCTGTACCATAGGACGAAGATCCGGCGGGATAACCGGGATAACGGTCATGATCATCCACTCAGGACGGTTGCCGGACTCACGGAAGGACTCCACAACCTCAAGACGTTTGATGATCCTTGCACGCTTCTGGCCTGTTGCGTCCACAAGCTCTGCCTTCAGTTCTTCAGAATCTTTTTCAAGATCGATAGCCTGAAGGAGCTCCATGATGGACTCGGCACCCATACCTACACGGAATCCTTCTCCGTAAGACTCACGTGCTTCCTGGTACTCACGCTCGGTGAGTACCTGTTTGTACATAAGTCCGGAATCTGCAGGATCCAGAACGATATAGTTAGCAAAGTAAAGCACTTTCTCCAGTGTTCTCGGAGAAATATCAAGGATCAGACCCATACGGGACGGAATTCCTTTAAAGTACCAGATATGAGACACCGGAGCTGCAAGCTCGATGTGTCCCATACGCTCTCTACGAACGGCAGATTTGGTTACTTCAACACCGCATCTGTCGCAGACAACGCCTTTATAGCGAATTTTTTTGTACTTTCCACAGTGGCACTCCCAGTCCTTGCTCGGTCCGAAAATCCTTTCACAGAAAAGACCATCCTTCTCAGGCTTCAAGGTTCTGTAGTTGATCGTTTCAGGTTTTAAAACCTCACCGTGTGACCACTCTCTGATCTTCTCAGGGGACGCCAGTCCGATCTTGATGGCATCGAAAGTCATTGGCTGATATGTTTCATTGGCGTTGGTTGTTTCTGCCATGTATTCTTTCCCCTTTCTTATTCCTCATCATCAAAGGACTCTTCAAACTCGATCATATCATCTTCGTCTTCCATGTCCTCATCTTCTTCTACATTGACAAGCTCTTCTCCGCTGAACTCCTGCTTGGTGTAGCCGTGTTTACCGAAGGACTCCTCATCTCTGCGTCCTCTGGAATCGCCCTCGATGACATGACGAAGATCAGTATCTCCGTAATCAGAGGTTTCCATAATGTGTACCTCTGATCCGTCCTCGCTGAGCACACGTACATCCAGACCAAGAGACTGAAGCTCTTTAAGAAGTACCTTAAAGGACTCAGGAATACCTGGCTCAGGAATGTTGTCACCTTTGATGATCGCTTCATAGGTCTTAACACGTCCGATCACATCATCAGACTTCACTGTCAGGATCTCCTGCAGTGTGTAGGAAGCACCATATGCCTCCAGTGCCCAAACCTCCATCTCTCCGAAACGCTGTCCACCGAACTGAGCTTTACCACCCAGAGGCTGCTGTGTTACCAGGGAGTATGGACCTGTGGAACGTGCATGGATCTTATCATCTACCAGATGATGCAGCTTCAGGTAGTGCATGTGACCGATAGTTACAGGGCTGTCGAAGTACTCGCCTGTTCGTCCGTCACGAAGTCTTACCTTACCGTCTCTGGAGATCGGAACGCCCTTCCAGAGTGCTCTGTGAGCTTTATTCTCATCGAGATACTGCATAACATCCGGTGCAAGGATGTCTTTATATTTCTCACGGAATTCCTCAAAGTCTTCCGTATTAACGTAATCGTTGGCAAGCTCCAGAGTATCCTGGATATCAACCTCGTTTGCGCCATCGAATACAGGTGTTGCAATATTGAAGCCAAGTGCTTTGGCAGCAAGGCTCAAGTGGATCTCCAGGACCTGTCCGATGTTCATTCGGGAAGGTACACCCAGAGGATTCAGCACGATATCAAGAGGACGTCCGTTTGGAAGGAATGGCATATCCTCAACCGGAAGTACACGGGAAACGACACCCTTGTTACCATGACGACCAGCCATCTTATCACCAACGGAGATCTTTCTCTTCTGTGCAATATAAATACGTACTGCCTGATTTACTCCAGGGCTCAGCTCATCGCCGTTCTCTCTTGTAAATACCTTGGCATCTACGATAATACCATACTCACCGTGCGGTACCTTAAGGGAAGTATCACGTACCTCTCTTGCCTTCTCACCGAAGATAGCACGAAGGAGACGCTCCTCAGCAGTAAGCTCAGTCTCTCCCTTAGGAGTAACCTTACCGACAAGGATATCACCGGCACGTACCTCAGCACCGATACGGATGATACCGCGCTCATCCAGATCCTTCAGAGCGTCATCGCCGACACCCGGAACGTCACGTGTGATCTCTTCCGGTCCCAGCTTGGTATCACGGGATTCTGCCTCATATTCCTCAATATGGACAGATGTATAAACATCATTCTGTACCAGTTTCTCACTAAGAAGAACAGCATCCTCGTAGTTATAACCCTCCCAGGTCATAAATCCGATCAGCGGGTTCTTACCAAGTGCAAGCTCACCATTGGATGTAGACGGGCCATCCGCGATAACCTGTCCTGCCTCAACATGCTCACCCTGGAACACGATCGGTCTCTGGTTGTAGCAGTTGCTCTGGTTGCTTCGCATGAATTTAGTCAGATGATAATCATCTTTTGTTCCGTCATCATTCTTGATAGAGATATCTGTAGATGTGGAACGAAGTACTGTACCTGCTTTTCTTGCAACAACGCATACACCGGAGTCAACAGCTGTCTTGGTCTCCATACCTGTACCAACAACCGGAGCCTCTGTTGTAAGAAGCGGAACGGCCTGACGCTGCATGTTGGATCCCATCAGCGCACGGTTCGCATCATCGTTCTGCAGGAACGGGATCAGGGCTGTAGCAACGGAGAATACCATTCGCGGAGATACATCCATGTAATCGAACATATGCTGCTCGTACTCCTGTGTCTCCTCGCGGTAACGACCGGAAACGTTCTTATGAATGAAGTGTCCCTCTTCATCCAGCGGCTCATTCGCCTGTGCTACATGGTAATTATCTTCCTCATCCGCTGTCATGTATACAACCTCATCGGTTACACGCGGGTTGGAAGGATCTGTTTTGTCGATCTTTCTGTACGGAGCCTCTACGAAGCCGTACTGATTGATCCTTGCATAGGATGCAAGGGAGTTGATAAGACCGATGTTCGGTCCCTCAGGGGTCTCGATCGGGCACATTCTTCCATAGTGGGAATAATGTACGTCTCGAACCTCGAATCCGGCTCTGTCTCGTGACAGACCGCCAGGTCCCAGTGCGGAAAGTCTTCTCTTGTGAGTCAGCTCTCCAAGCGGGTTGTTCTGATCCATGAACTGTGACAGCTGGGAAGAACCGAAGAACTCTTTTACTGCTGCAGTTACAGGTTTGATATTGATCAGGGACTGCGGAGAAATACTCTCTGTATCCTGTGTTGTCATTCTCTCACGTACCACACGCTCAAGTCTGGAAAGACCGATGCGGTACTGATTCTGAAGCAGCTCACCGACAGCACGGATACGACGATTGCCCAGGTGGTCGATATCATCATCGTTACCAAGGCCATACTCCAGATGCATATTGTAGTTAATGGACGCAAGGATATCTTCCTTGGTGATGTGTTTCGGGATCAGGTCGTGGATATCACGTTTGATCGCATCACATCTGTCCTCAAATGTGTCATTTTCTTCCAGAATTTTTTCGAGCACCGGGTAGTATACTAATTCTGTAACACCCAGGGACTTCGGATCCTCAAGCTCCGGCAGATAGTGACGGATATCAACCATAAGGCTGGAAAGAACTTTGATCTCTCTCTCCTCACCCTGGATCCATACGTACGGAACTGCGGAATTCTGTAATGTATCAGCAAGCTCTTTTGTAACAAGTGTCTCAGCCTCAGCAAGGATCTCACCTGTTGTTGTATCTACAACATCCTGGGAAAGCTTGTGGCCTACGATACGTTTATTGAAATGAAGCTTCTTATTAAATTTATAACGTCCGACTTTGGCAAGGTCATATCTTCTCGGATCGAAGAACATTGCCATGATCAGGCTCTCTGCGCTCTCTACTGCAAGCGGCTCGCCCGGACGGATCTTCTTATACAGCTCAAGGAGACCTTCCTGATAGTTTGTGGAGGTATCCTTTGTAAAGCTGGCAAGGATCTTTGGCTCTTCACCAAACAGATCAATGATCTCAGCATTGGTTCCAATGCCCAGTGCACGGATCAGAACAGTGATCGGAACCTTTCTTGTTCTGTCTACACGTACATAAAATACATCATTTGAATCTGTCTCGTACTCCAGCCATGCACCTCTGTTCGGAATTACAGTACTGGAAAACAGTCTCTTACCAAGCTTATCATGAGCAATCGCGTAGTAGATTCCAGGGGAACGTACTAACTGGCTGACAATAACACGCTCAGCACCATTGATAACAAAGGTACCCGTAGCTGTCATCAGCGGTAAATCTCCCATGAAAATCTCGTGTTCGTTGATCTCTTCTGTTTCCTTATTGATCAGCCTTACTCGAACCTTCAAAGGTGCGGCATAAGTCACGTCACGTTCTTTACACTGCTCGATGGAATATTTTGCATCTTTTTCATCGTATGTGAAATCGATGAATTCCAGACTGAGCTTTCCGCCGTAATCTGCGATCGGAGAAATATCATCAAATACTTCTTTTAAACCTTCGTCAAGAAACCACTGGTAGGAATCTTTCTGAACTTCGATCAGGTTTGGCATTTCCAGGACTTCTTTTTGTCTCTGGTAGCTCATACGCATGCTTTTTCCAGTTTTTACAGAACGAATTCTGTTTTTTTCCATTGACGTTTCACCCCTGTTTTTTTATTATTTATTACAACATGATCCCGCCTGGCTTTTAGGCAGGCATATCTAGCCATAATATAGCATCCTCCACTTTAACATAAGAAAAAAATCGTGTCAAGCACTTTTTTTGATTTTTTTACATTTTTCAAAAAAAAGATTCTGTTTCTTCTATACATACGATGTATGGATATCCGGAACAGAATCTTTTTTTATCACACATACTTACTTCACAACAGTATTTACTGTTACTGTATTTCCGTATTTATCTTTTGAGACAAGTTTCAGAGCAGTATTCTTTTTTTGCTTCTTTATTTTAATAACGTACTGTTTCTTTTTGTTTACGGATGATACACCCAGCTTTGTCTGTTTTCCGGAACGCCGCGCATAGGCAATAACTGTCTGGCTACCTGATGCAGTTCCGCTTATAGCTGTACTTCTTGATGTAACAGCTCTGCATGAAGGACGGTTGATGCCGGTCCATCCTTTGCAGCTTTTTACATATACCGCCTGAACCTTTCCGTTTTCACAAAATGTATTCTTTTTCATGACCGGTATTACAGATGCATATGCATAAACACCATTCCCCCTATTTTTCTCCGCACGGTTTCCTGATACTTCGGATACTTTTGATTTCCAGAGCAAAATACCACTTTTTGCATTTGATGTCACACGATTGCTTTTTACCCTGACTCTGCCGACCACATACTCAATTTTCACGCCATGATTTTTGTTGGATAAACAGGTATTACCAAGAACATTATTGTTCTTTCCTGCATTTACACGTATTCCCGAGCCGGCCGCTGATTTAACAGTATTCTTCTGTGCAGTGGATGAAGTATTTACAGATTGCAGATAAATTCCATCTCCGCCTGCTCCGGAAACAGTATTCTGCTCTACAAGATTTCTCTGTTCTGATCCTGCTGCATAGACAGAACCGGAGAGATAAATTCCCGTATTTGCAGTTCCGGACACTGTATTCCTGCTGATAACGCTTCCTCTGGAATCCTGGGCATAAATCCCAAAATTGGAATATGAAGAAGTTTTTTTCATTGTTACCTGATTATCTGTTACGGTATCTGTGTCAGTAAGAGACATGCTGATTCCGTTTCCATATCCGCTGATCTGATTATCTTCTACAGTCACACCTTTCACCGGATATATCTTTTTAGGGAGCACAGCTCCATCTTTTTTCATATTATAGCCTGAAACTTTTATACCACTGCAGATCCATGCAATTCCACCAATGCTGGTAGTTCTGGCAAGACTGATGTAGTTTCCTGCCACACGAAGATTCCTGTTTTTCAGCATGTCCGGCCCATCATCATAGCCTGGCGTCTGGTGTGTATTGCTGCTCACAGAAGAAATGTCCACTCCATTTCCCACATTTACCATGGTATTATTTTCTGCTGTAGAATCTTCATAATTCATAAACCTTATACAGCGTTTTTTTACATTATGGAAAGTATTATTCGTAACTGTGATCCTTTTATATGTTTTTCCGGACATCATACTGTGCGTTCCCAGCCCTGTAAAGACATCTTCGAACACATTTCCATCGATCACAAAATCTTCACAGGTCGTTCCATCATAAGGTCTGTACTGCGGAAAAACATTGCTCTCATCTGTACAGCAGTCGATCTGAATACATTCCTGTCCGCCTTCCACATAATTCTTATAATAGCCACTGAATGTACAGCCTGTGATCTTGGCATTTTCACTCCGCCAAATTCCAGAAAATGAGATTTCAGATTATTAAGAAATGTAGCATTTTTAATCGTAACATTCGTAGCATGTCCAATGTAAAATCCCACAAATCCGCCTTCTGAATCTTTGGTATTTCCAAGACGGAGGATCAGATGTTTGGTGGTAGACGTTTTTGTAATATTAGCGTCTCTTGCATATAAGTACATATTACTGTACATGCAAAGTGTACCTGTCAGTTCATAATTTCCCGGTGGAATTATGATCTTGCAGGGATTTTCATCTGTGGCCTGATCTTTCAGTTCAAGAAACAGTGTGTTCCAGGGCGCTGTGATATCCTGTCCTTCCTCAACTTCCAGAGTCACAGTCTGATAAGTTCCAAGTTCTCCATCTGAAGCATCTCCTGCGGAAAAATCCCCAGCAGCATTGGCATCATCTGTAAAATCAGTCTGTGCCTGACCTGCGCCTTCATCAGCTTTATTATTATCCGGCTCTGCGACGTTTTCTACATTACCGTTTTCCTGCTGAAGCTGAAGTTCTTCGGAACCGTTATCGCCGTTCTCCGTTCCTTCGGAAAAATCTGCCGGCAATTCTCTGCTGATACTGCCATCTGCTGTCTGAATATCCTCACTGCCATCGTTATCCAGCACAAGCGGATCCAGATCCTGTTCCGGCATATTTTCCTCTTCTTCAAGCTCCTCCTGCTGCTGCATTGCAGCTTCCTGAGCCCGAAGTTCATCCAGAGGATTTTTCACGTTTACAGTTATATTTTTTACATTTTTTCCGACAGACACTGTCTTGGCTGCCGCCGGAAAAGAAACTCCTGTGATTCCCAACGCAGCAGCAAGGATACAGGCCATTATTTTTCGTTTCATATTCCATCCACCCTTTCCTGTCTCCTTTATTCTCCTTTCTTTTTCTTCAAAAAGCAAGATTTACCCTGGATTTTTTCACTAAAAAAGGCTGCTGTGCCGCCGGTAAACCGGCAGGCACAACAGCCTTTAAAACTTCTGATCTGATCGGATTATTTAAGTGTAACCTTAGCTCCCTCAGCCTCAAGTTTAGTTTTGATGTCCTCAGCCTCAGCTTTGGATGCGCCCTCTTTAACAACCTTCGGAGCACCATCAACGATAGCTTTAGCCTCTTTAAGTCCAAGACCTGTAACCTCACGAACAACTTTGATAACTTTAACTTTGTTAGCGCCAACCTCTGTAAGCTCTACGTCAAACTCATCTTTCTCCTCAGCTGCCTCGCCTGCTGCACCTGCTGCTGCTACAACAACACCTGCTGCTGCGGAAACGCCGAACTCTTCCTCACAAGCTTTTACAAGGTCATTTAACTCTAATACAGATAATTCTTTGATTGCTGCAATAAATTCTTCTGTTGTTAATTTTGCCATTTTAATTTCCCTCCATTTATAAATTTTAATTAATAATCATGCGGTCGTTATGCCGCCAATTGCACGTTGCTGGGATTACTCAGCAGCTGCTGCGTCAGCTCCGCCGTTCTGCTCTGCGATCTGATTAAGCACACGAGCGAAGTTTGCGATCGGAGACTGCATGCTTCCAAGCAGTTTTCCAAGAAGTTCCTCTCTTGAAGGAATTGTGGACAGTGCCTGAATTCCGGCCTGATCATTGTAGTTACCTTCAACTACACCTGCGATCAGCTCCAGTGCCGGGAACTGTTTTGCATATTTAGCAAGGATTCTTGCCGGAGCAGTTGCGTCTGTCTCGGAGATAGCGATCGCATTTGTGCCATGTAAATGATCACTGAGGCTCTCAAATGCTGTACCCTCGAATGCACGACGCATCATGGTATTTTTGTATACCTTGTACTGAACACCAGCTTCTCTTAACTCTTTACGAAGAATTGTATCCTGCTCAACTGTAAGACCGCTGTAGTTTACAAGTACAACAGACTGTGCGTCTTTAATGCTGTTAGAGATCTCTTCTACGATTGGTTGTTTCAGTTCTACTTTTGCCATGAAATGGTACACCTCCTTATAGATTTTGTATACCGCCGTCGCAATAAGTCAATCTGTTTAAAAAAAGACCTTACTGCTTCGCAATAAGGCCTTGTGTAATCTTAACTCAGAATACTTGGACCTCGGTAGGCGTTTTGATCCTTATGCCTTACGGCACCTACTGTCTTCGGCAGCGTTCTTAGGTACAATACCATAACAGTGCCGGGTGTGTCAAGTATTTTTTAAGATTTTTTCAAAATTATTTAGTGCCAAAAATACGGTCTCCGGCATCTCCAAGTCCCGGGCAGATGTAAGCGTTCTCATTGAGCTCTCTGTCAAGGGAACCACAGTAGATCTGTACATCCGGATGTGCCTCGTGAAGTCGTTTCAGTCCTTCCGGTGCTGCAATGATGCACATGAACTTAATATTCCTGCCTCCCTGTTTCTTAACAAAATCAATAGCAGCCTCGCCGGAACCGCCTGTTGCAAGCATCGGGTCAACGATTACTGCAATACGCTCATCAATGGATTCCGGAAGTTTGCAGTAGTACTCATGCGGCTCATGAGTTACAGGATCTCGGTAAAGTCCTACATGGCCGACTTTTGCTGACGGAACCAGTGTCAGGATGCTGTTTACCATTCCAAGGCCTGCACGGAGAACAGGGATAATGGCCAGCTTCTTTCCGGAGATCATTGGCGTCATACATGTCTCGATTGGTGTCTCAACCTTTACTTCTTCTGTAGGAAGATCTCGAAGTGCCTCATATCCCATCAGGATACCGATCTCCTCTACCAGTTTACGGAACTCGTTTGTTCCTGTATTTTTATCACGGAGCATTGAAATTTTGTGTTTGATCAGCGGGTGATCCATAATATAAACATTTTTCATTTTTTCCATCGTGATTTCCTCTCTTTGTCTGTGTTTTTTGTAAAGCGAAACTTCTCATTCCACTCTGCTTCATACACCGGAACGCAAGCCTTTCGCTTTTCTGTATTCATCTTTCTACATTATAA
Organism: Blautia massiliensis (ex Liu et al. 2021); assembly: GCF_052064225.1. Classification (NCBI taxonomy): domain Bacteria; kingdom Bacillati; phylum Bacillota; class Clostridia; order Lachnospirales; family Lachnospiraceae; genus Blautia; species Blautia massiliensis (ex Liu et al. 2021). The sequence goes on from NZ_JBQHWA010000002.1 coordinate 46,198, forward strand.
TATATATGACACTTTTTCAAAAGGGGGAAAAACTATTTTCCCTGGCGTTCCAGAACCTGATCAATAGCATAGGCCACACCAAATTCATTGTTGTTCTTTGTGATGTATTTTGCTGCTCTTTTAATCTCCGGAACTGCGTTTTCCATTGCAACAGTTGCGCCGAAATCCATGGAAATCATGGAATAATCATTAAGACTGTCACCAAGGACCATCACCTCATCCATGGTATAACCCAGAGACTCGATATATTCTTTCAGCACCGGGCCTTTCTGCGCCTCTACTGCTGTAATCTCCTGATTATATATAAAGGAAGAAGCCACTGCAACGGCTGGATTTTCTTTCAGCTCATCGCTGAGTTTCTCCAGCTGCTCCACATCTGCCGCAAAAATGAAGATCTTATATACCGGCGCACCGCTGCTCTCCAGGGAACGGATATCGGAAATCCCTTTCGTGTTTCCGGCGATCCTGCGGTACTGCGGGGATTTCCGTACAATCTCCTCGCTGGTATCTATGTCCATATTGAAAAGACGGATCTGCTGAATGATCCCGTCTTCAATTTCTTTCTTTGTTCCAATACGGTAATCATAGCGATCCGTAAAAAATGCTACAGATACCGGGTATTTTTTTGCCGTATTGTAGACCTCCTCACACAGCTCAATAGAGATCGGTGTACTCTTTACAACCTCCTGCTGCGGATTCCGTACTTCAGCACCGCTGCTCACCACATAATCACAGGTCAGCTCTGTTCCCTTCAGTTCCTCCATGGCACCGGGGAAATTCCGGCCGGTGGCAACCATAAAGCGGATTCCCGCATCGCAGGCACGTCTGACCGCCGCAAGGGTTTCCGGTGCGATCCTGTGGTCATCACCAAGAAGTGTGCCGTCCATATCACTTGCAATTACTTTTATCATGAAAAATTTCTCCTTTTATCTGTAAAAATTCCGGTCAATCATTCGGATCCATAGCATCCATAGCAAATATGTCCTTTTTTCGGAGAAATTATATCTTATATTATTGCAAAATACAATGATTTTTGCGGCAGGCATAAGCCTTTCTGGTTTCAGAAATACATGGTATAATGAGATTTCATAAATCTGTCCGATGTCGGTCAAGCGGATATCCGCAATCCGCATCGCTACTTGATCCGGTCAAGTGAATGACCCCATCCACATGTACTACATAGATTTGCATCAAATAAATGCTCTTCAGTTAAGTCAGTCAATCAGAAAGCAGGAGAATATTATGTCAACTTATTTTTTTCATTCCAAAAGAAGCCGCTCGCATTCCCGTTTCTTCTATTTAATATTGTGCACAGTTCTTGTCTGTCCAATGCTCCTTTTCACAGGCTGCGGAAATATCACGGATGCAGATACATCCACCACCGGAAATGAGCCTATCAGTATCAGCAGTATCAAATTAAATACAGCTGTACAGATCACAATTTACGATTCTCAGGATAAAGCTCTCCTGGATGACTGTCTGGCACTGTGCGATAAATATGAGCTGGTCTTCAGCCGGACAAATGAGAAAAGCGAGCTTTATAAATTAAATCACCGCAAAGATACATCGGATAAAGATCCCAATACCGACCGGCAGACTACTCCATATCCGGTCAGCGGCACAGCAGACACCTGGCATATATCTGAAGACCTTGCCTCTCTGCTTTCCGAAGGACTCGATATCACCAGGGAGTCCGACGGTGCCTTTGACATCGCCATTGCGCCTTTGACCTCTCTCTGGGATTTCACAGCAGAAGATCCGAAGGTTCCGGATGATGCAGCTATTCAGAAAGCACTCCCTCTGTGCAGCTCTGATGGTGTTACCATTGATGGTCAGGATATCACACTTCCCTCTGATGATATCCAGTTCGATGTCGGCGCCATTGCCAAGGGCTATATCGCAGACCGCCTGAAAGATTTTCTGGTAAAAAAAGGTGTAAAGAGTGCCATCATCAACCTTGGAGGCAACGTCCTCTGCATCGGTTCAAAGCCTGACGGCACTCCCTTCAAGATCGGCATCCAGAAGCCTTTTGCAGACCGCAATGAAACCGAAGCCGTTATGGATATCACCGGAAAATCCGTTGTATCCTCCGGGATTTATGAGAGGTGCTTTAAGCAGGGCGGTAAATTATATCATCATATCCTGAATCCCAAAACCGGCTATCCATATGACAATAGTCTGATCTCTGTGACGATCATCTCCGACCAGTCTGTGGACGGCGATGCCTTAAGCACCACCTGTTTCGCCCTTGGTCTGGAGGACGGACTGAAATTTGCGGAGAAAAAAGGCGTGCAGGCTGTATTTATCACAGAGGATTATAAGCTGCATTATACGGATGGATTCCGGGATGAGATCAGGGTCACTGATGTGGAATCCTGAAATATTCAGTTGTTTATCATATCCGGCCAGGAAAGGATCTCTGCGGAGATCTTTTCCTCATAATCTCCGTCAATATCCTCACTTCTTCCTGCCGCATAAATGTTCGTCTCAGCTCCCCAGCCGTTGTCCTCATATTCCCATACATGGAACTTCAGTCCACGGAACATGAAATCCAGGCTTCCGCAGCCGTCCTCCTCTGTGTATTCGAATTTAATGTTTTTTTTATTCAGGGCATCCTGTACTTTCTGTAAACGCATGCTCCACGATCCTTTCCGGAAAAATCCTCCGTGTATTTTCTGGCAGATATCCTGATCTGCCAGTCTGTATTCCAGTATACCACGAAGCATTTTTTTCCACAAGAAAAGGGCGCGGGACAAGTTATTTTTATTGTGCAGAATCATGAAATATGGTAGAATAAGCTTCGTGACTTTAGCGTATTACTTGAAAGAAACTCAGCGACAGTTATGGGGGAGCAAATCGGTAAGTCCTGCTGCCATGAAGTAATTTTTCTGCCGGATAATACCGGTATGTCAGACTCCTTAAATTACCGACTGCTAGTACAGTGAAAATTAAGTATCTGTTATATTGACGTAGGATGATTTTCTCATATGCAAGTCGGAGGAATGAGGCGTAGCGGTGGCTACGGCGATTGACGACAACGCAGCATATGAAAAATCAGACAAGTCAATATGGCGGTTACTTAATATTCGCTGTACTAAAGCATGTTTGAAAAAAGCTCTCTGTAAGATGTGCGTCACAACAGGAATGATTTTTCAAACACGCTCTAATCTATACATATTTATATGAGGTGAGTTATGAAAGAAAGAGAAAAACTTGGATCCCGTCTGGGATTCATTCTGATTTCTGCTGGCTGTGCCATCGGAATCGGAAACGTCTGGAAATTCCCTTACATGGCCGGACAGGGCGGTGGCGGCACATTCGTACTGTTTTACCTGATCTTCCTGGCCCTTCTTGGACTTCCTGTTATGACTATGGAGTTTTCTGTTGGACGTGCCAGCCAGAAGAGTCCTGTCAAAGCATATTACGCACTGGAAAAACCAGGACAGAAATGGCACATCCATGGATATATCACTCTGATCGGATGTTATCTCCTGATGATGTTTTACACCACTGTTACAGGCTGGATGCTGAATTACTTCTATATGACAGCCACCGGTAAATTCCAGGGACTTGATTCCGACGGTGTTGCAGGACAGTTTACCAACATGCTTGGCCAGCCCGTTACTATGGGATTCTGGATGATCGTTGTTGTTATTGCAGGTGTTTTTGTCTGCTCCCGCGGTCTTCAGAACGGCCTTGAAAAAGTTACCAAGGTTATGATGATCTCTCTTCTGGTAATCATGGTTGTTCTTGCCATCAACAGTTTTACCATGGATGGTGCCAAAGAAGGACTGAAATTCTACCTGATCCCGGATTTCGAGCGTATGAAAGAGATCGGTATTATTTCTACCATTACCGGTGCTATGAACCAGGCATTCTTTACCCTCAGCCTTGGTATCGGTGCTATGGCTATCTTCGGAAGCTACATCGGAAAAGATCATGCACTGCTTGGTGAATCCATGAATATTGCGCTTCTGGATACTTTTGTTGCGATCACCTCCGGACTTATTATTTTCCCGGCATGTTTCACATTCAATGTTGACCAGACTTCCGGACCGAGCCTGATCTTCATCACACTGCCGAATATTTTCAACCACATTCCGCTTGGAAGACTGTGGGGAAGCCTGTTCTTCATCTTTATGTCATTTGCAGCTTTCTCTACCATCCTGGCTGTATTTGAAAATATTATTTCCTGCGGTATGGAGCTTACCGGCTGGAGCCGAAAAAAATCCAGTCTTGTAAATGCCACCGCCATCATCCTTCTGTCTCTGCCATGCGTACTTGGATACAATGTATGGTCCTGGGACTGGCTCAAGGTATTCGGCGGCGCAATTCTCGACCTTGAAGATTTTCTGGTAAGCAACATTCTGCTCCCGCTTGGTTCTCTTGTATACCTGCTTTTCTGTGTTTCCAAACGGGGCTGGGGCTGGGAAAACTTCACAGAAGAAGCCAACACCGGAAAAGGCCTGAAGATCCGGAAATGGATGCGCGGATATATCACTTATATCCTGCCGCTGATCATTCTGTTTATCTTCTTCTTTGGTCTGTACGATAAGTTTTTTGCATAAAATAAAACTTTAAATAAAACACCCCTGACGGATATCGTATGTGATTTACACACGCGATTTCCATCGGGGGTGTTTTTGTTGAGTCAGGCGGATATTCACAGCCTGCATTCTTCCTGATACAAGCAAGTCCCCTCACCGCTTATTGCTTTTCGTAATTGAAGCAGGGAACTTACTTGATTCAGTTAAGAATTTTACCTGCCTAGCAGCTCCAGTACTTCCTCTCTGCTGATCAAAGCCTGGCCGATTCCCTCTCCGCTTAAGATCTCGTCAGCCAGTTCCCGTTTTCTTTCCTGAAGAGCCCGGATTCGTTCTTCTATAGTGTCTTTCATAAAGAGGCGGTAGACACTGACAACATTCTGCTGACCGATGCGGTGGGCACGGTCTGTTGCCTGATTCTGCACGGCAAGATTCCACCAGGGATCGTAGTGGATCACAATATCAGCTGCCGTAAGATTCAGGCCTGTTCCTCCTGCTTTCAGAGAAATGCAGAAAACAGAAGTATCATCCTCATTAAATGCATGTACCATCTGCGCCCGTTTTTCCTTGGAAGTCGATCCGGTCAACATATAAAAAGAAACTTTTGCTTTTTTCAGACGGACAGCCAGCACATCCAGCATGGTAGTAAACTGGGAAAACAACAGGAGCTTATGTCCGCCATTCACCGCATTCTGAACCAACTCCATGCACATCTCCAGCTTGGAAGAATTCCCTTTGTATCTTTCATATACCAGTCCCGGATAACAGCAGATCTGCCGCAGCCTCGTGATCTCTGCAAGGATCTGCAGCTTGGAGGTACGGAATTCCGCATCAGACTGCATTCCCAGCATTAGCCGGAGCCGTTCCGTATGAGCCTCATACAGTTCCTTCTGCTCGCTTTCCAGCGGGGAAAACATATCTTTTTCCAGCTTATCCGGAAGATCCTTCAGCACATCCCTCTTCAATCTCCGCAGCACAAAAGGACGGATCATTTTCTGCAGACGCTCCATCGCATCGGAATTGCTGTACTGCACAGCTGGAAGCTCTATTTCCTTGCGGAATTTCTCATAAGAATACAAAAATCCCGGCATCAGAAAATCAAAAATACTCCACAGCTCACTGAGCCTGTTCTCCACCGGTGTACCGGTCAGCGCAAGCCTGAATTCCGACCGGATCTCTTTCACAGCCTTTGCCACCTGAGTTCCGTGATTCTTGATATACTGCGCCTCATCAATGATCTGCACAGCAAAATCCAGGTTCTGATAAGCCTTCAGATCCCGTTTCAGAAGGTCATAGGAGGTGATCAGAACCTCCCGTTCTCCCGCGTTTTTGATCAGTGCTTTCCTCTCCTTCACATCACCAGTCACAACGGTAGCCGGAAGTCCCGGCGCAAAACGTTCAATCTCGTTCATCCAGTTAAACACCAGCGAAGCAGGCGTTATCACAAGGGCACGTCTGTTTTCTCCCGGCGCAGATTTCTGAAATTCTGACCAGAGAAATGTGATCACCTGGAGGGTTTTTCCAAGTCCCATATCATCTGCCAGGATCCCTCCAAACTGATTATGCTTCAGAGTTTTGATCCAGTAAAAGCCCTCTTTCTGATAGCCCCGGAGGATTTTTTCCTGCTCCCTGGGAATCTGAAATTTATGTTCTTCCATTGTCTGCATGTTCCGGATCAACGCACGAAAGGCATTATCCTTCTCTACCTTGATCAGATCGCCGCCCTTCAGCTGACTGTCCAGATACATAGCACGATAGGCCGGAACCTGAGTCTTTCCTTTTTTCAGTTCACGATCACTGATCTGCAGTCCATTTTTCAGAGCAGAAAGTTCCCTGAGCTGACCATCGGAAACATCCAGAAAGCTGCCATCCTTCAGGCGGAAATATTTTTTCCTGCGATCGTACCTGGAAAGAATATCAAAAAGCTGCGCCTGATCCATCCCCTCCACATCCAGATCCAGGTTCAGAAGTCCGGCTGACAGAGAAACGCCAAGACGGATGTTTGGCAGCTTTGTCACCCTCATCTGTTTGATAGACTGGGAAATATAGACAGCTGCAACTTTCTGCATGGCGGGGATCCCTTCAGTAAGAAGCTGGTAGAGCTTTTCTTCGGAAGCTTTCACACTGTCGGGCTTCCCCGAACCTTCCCTGCACAAAGATTCCAGTTCCTCGGCACGACAATCCAATGCCAGCTCCATCCGCTGGTCATCATATCCGTTAAAATATTTTGACAGCAGCGCAAACACACCAAGCTCTCCCGGAATATCCCTGGTGCGGGCAGACACATCTCGGTCAAAAACCGAAAATTTATCCTTCCCATAAACAGAAAATGCCTTACAGGTGATCCAGTCACGCTCCGGCGCATCCAGATAGATCTCATATGCAGCCTTGTAGCATTCAAGACCTGTTTCTTCCGGGAAATCCCTGAGATCACAGTGAAAAAATTTTTTCAGGGAAGGAAGCAGCTCACGCACAAACGCAGGCACATCCGGTTCATCAATAAAGCCTCGGCCTGCAGGAAGCCGCTCCAGACAGGCAACAAATTCCTCCACTGCTCCAAGCTCCTGCCTGGAAACCAGATATACCTTCGCATTATCAAAATACATATGATACCGTATGCCTGTCACACTGTATACCGGCGCGATCTCAAGAGATAACCCCTGATCCTTCTTCCGGATCATCAGCGTCCTGTCCGGAATTTCTCTGACAGAATGCCATGTTGTCTCCGGATCATTGTTCATTTTGAACTTGAAACTTTTTTCGCCAAGTATAAGAAGAAGATCCTCAAGTTCTTTTCTGTCAACGGTAAGATCCCTCACCTTTTCCACAGCTATATTCTTCAGCTGTTCATATCTGGACATGTAAGTGCCGTGATGATTCTCGACCCATTCCCGGATAAAGGCCAGCACGCTTCTGGATCCTTCTGAAAAGGCTTCATCTGAATGGATAAATTCCAGATTTTTTCCATAAGAAACCTTCTCATTATGATCCAGATTCCACACAAAGGCCAACACATCCTTGAGGATATATTTTTTCTCACAGCCAACGCGGAATTCCACGGTAAAACAATTTCTCACAGAATTAAATTTCAGGCAGGTTTCCAGCTCCACCCTGCCAAAATACGGATCCCCGGAAAACGGAAGCATACGGCTGTATAGCTGGCGATTAAGGAGGCTTTTCAGCTCAACGGTGGTTTTCGTTGCAGGCTTCCCTGATCCGGATAAAGTAGCCGGAAATGCTGTTCCGCAAAATAGCTCTGCCCTCTTCTGTTCCTCATCCTGCTGTCTGCGGATTTCCACACGCTCATAGGCCTTACGGTCTCCATATTCCAGAAGCACTGCCACGCAATGCTTACAGATTCCGGAATAGCTGCGAAAGGCCGGGCAGTCACAGTATGCTTCTTTTATGCGGTCCGCTTCTGTATCATACTGAAAGCCTGTATTGTATACATTACGCCCACTTCCCTTCACTGCTGCAGATATTTTATCCACAGCTCCTTCCGACTTAATATCCAGCGACTGGATCCTCTTTCCGGTACGGTAAATATCAAGACCTCTCTGATATGCCGTTGTATTACAAAGTGCCCGTATGGCTGTTCGTTTAAGCATGCATCTTTCCCTTCTTTTCTTATCGCGTTTCTTCCATTATAAAAGGAGACCTGCACTGTGACAAGTCTCCTTATAGTACTCATTGATATCTCATTCCTGATCTGCCTATAGCATTTCCATAAAATCCCGCATCAGGTTCAGCTGCTCTGAAATGAATTGCTGCATCAGACGTTCCCGTCATACGTTGGTACAGATAACTTTCTCAGCAGGCTTTCCTTCTTGCTTCATCCTCTTTCCGCTCTTCTCCGACTTCTGTCATCAGATACGGATCAAGAACCTCTTCCAGCTCTTTCTCAGTCATGATCCCTTGTTCCAGAACAAGTTCCCGGACAGACTTGCCAGTTTTTACTGCAGTTTTTGCGATGGTTGCAGACGCCTTGTAGCCAATATGCGGGCAGAGAGCCGTTGCGATTCCTGCACTGCTTTCCATCAGGTCTTTGCAGTGTTTGCGGTTTGCGGTGATTCCTGTGATGCAGTTTACGATCAATGTATCCACTGCTTTTTCCAGAGTCGTAATGGATTCAAAAAGATTACAAAATACAACCGGCTCAAAAGCATTCAACTCCAGCTGTCCGGCTTCTGCCGCCATGGTAATGGTGGTATCATGTCCTACGATGTGGAAAGCAACCTGGCTTACTACCTCCGGAATGACCGGATTTACCTTACCTGGCATGATGGAAGACCCATTCTGCTTTGCCGGAAGATTGATCTCACCAAATCCGGTTTTCGGGCCGGAAGACATCAGTCGAAGATCATTGCACATCTTGGAAAGATCCACCGCACAGGTTTTTACTACACCGGATACGGCAACAAAGCCGTCCAGATTTTCTGTTGCGTCAAAAAGGTCCTCGGCCTGTTTCAGCGGATAGCCTGTAAGCTTTTCCAGATTTGGCACGATCTTATAAAAATAAGAATCGGAAACGTTGATAGCAGTTCCCACTGCAGTTCCTCCAAGGTTTACGGTGTACATTTCCCTGTGAGCCTTTTCGATACGTTTCCGGTCTCTGAAAACCATAGATGCATAACCGTGGAACACCTGACCAAGACGGATCGGAACTGCATCCTGAAGCTGTGTACGTCCCATAGTGATCACATCATCGAACTCCTCTGCCTTTTTTGCAAGCTCCTTCTCAAGTCTTACCAGTGCTTTTTCCAGAGGTGCAAGAAGATCCAGAATGGTAAGCTTACCGGCCGTCGGGATCACATCATTGGTGGACTGCGCCATGTTTACATGATCATTTGGATGGACCATTTTATAGCTCCCCTTCGGACATCCGAGGATCTCACCGGCTCTGTTTGCGATCACCTCATTCATATTCATATTTGCGCTGGTTCCGGCACCACCCTGAATGGCATCTACGATAAATTCCTCAGCCAATTTTCCTGCGATCACTTCATCACAGGCTCTGACAATGGCGTCTGCCTTATCCTCCGGAAGAAGCCCTGCATTATTATTAGTGATAGCTGCTGCTTTTTTAATCTGTGCCAGGTTCCTGATAAATACCGGATGAAGCTTTGTACCTGTAATAGGAAAATTCTGTTTTGCCCTTAAAGCCTGAACTCCGTAATAAGCCTCTGCAGGCACTTCCATAGTTCCGATCGAATCTGCTTCCAGTCTTGTTTCTGTTGTCATTTTATCATCCCTCTTCTTTCTTCTGATCCTGTGCACATCTGATTTGCTCCGCCCTCTGATCTCATTTTTTCAGTCCGACGGATATTCGCTGTTTACAAATCATTCTGTTATTTTCATTTTTATCAGCAGCTGTTTTCTGATGCCTAAGAAACTAACACTTTCTTTGTGGCTTGTAAATACTTTTAAGGGAAAACCATGATTATCCGTGTTTTTCAATAGTTTATATTAATCTTTTTAAGAGTTTCTTTTATTTTTCTTATTTTTATTAAGTCGTTTCTTGTGTTGTGATAACACACGCAGTATAATCAATACAGAAATACCTATTTTCAATCCACTTCCCTACGCAGCTCTGTACCAGTTACAAATAACATTTTTCATCGAAAGGAGACATTCTACATGGAACACAAACTCGACAACATCGACCGAAAGATCATCGAAATGCTTCAGAAAAACGCCCGCACCCCGGTAAAGGAAATCGCAAAAGAAGTCTTCCTCTCATCCCCCGCTGTTTCCGCCAGGATCGAACACCTCGAAAAAAACGGGCTGATCACAGGCTACCATGCCCAGATCAACCCGGTATTTCTCGGTTATCATATAAAAGCATTCATCAACCTTGAAGTAGAACCCAACCAAAAAAAAGACTTTTATCCCTTCATCCAGTCCATCCCAAACGTCATCGAATGCAACTGCGTCACCGGCGATTACTCCATGCTCATCGAAGTAGCCTTCCGCTCCACCATGGAACTGGACCACTTCATCAACGAACTCCAGCAGTTCGGCCGCACCAAAACACAGATCGTATTCTCCACCAGCGTAGAACACAGAGATCTGCCGGTGGAGTAACCCCCTCCCCTGCCACCTTGAAAAACCAGCCCGTGAGGCGTGTGCTGCCTGTCGCCGGACTCTGCAGGAGGGGAGCTGATTCTTGGCTGGCGGAAATCTGCGTTGTTTTTCAAAAGTCCGCTGTCTGAGCGGCTGTAAGACGCGAGTTCGGACTTTTGGAAAACGGTTTTAGCAGAATTCCGGCAGCCTAGAAGCCAGCCCCCGACGAAGCCCCGGTGACAGGCAGCACACGCCTCACGGGCGTCCGTATTTCAACAAAAAAAGAACAGCAATGAACCTCAAATCCACCACTGCTCTCCATTCATTTCCTAAATCACTTTCCCATCAAAGCAACAATCTTCTCCTTCAGCTCCCGCGCATTCTTCTTCGGATCCTCCGCCTTCATGATCGCAGAAACAACCGCCATACCACTCATACCGGCGCCCTCAAGCACATCCATATTCCCGGCATTCAATCCCCCGATCGCAACCGCTGGAATCGGAACCGCCTCACAGATATCCTTCAACGTAGAAACCTTGGTAAGGATCGTCACCACCTTAGTAGTAGTAGGATAAATCGCCCCCACACCAAGATAATCCGCACCATCCTCATAAGCCTTCACAGCAGCCTCCACCGTCTTGGCAGTAGCCCCCACGATCTTATCCGGTCCCATCAGCTTCCTTGCCACAGCAACCGGAATATCAGAAGCTCCAACATGCACACCAGCCGCATCACAGGCCAGCGCCACATCCACACGATCATCAATGATCAGCGGCACATTGTAACGATCTGTGATCTCCTTCACCTTAAAAGCCTTATCCAGATACTCCCGTCCACCCTTATTCTTCTCGCGAAGCTGGACCAGAGTCACACCACCCTTACAAGCCTCCTCAACCGTACGGAGCAAAGACTCCTCCGTATGATAAGAACTATCCGTCACCAGATACAACGTTACATCCAAATCTTTTCTATCCATCCTAATCCCCTCTTTTTCAGTACATTTCAATCTTCAACAGATCCAGCAGCTGTCGATCCGAAAGCCCATAGATCTCATCCAGCAGATTTACCTGAAAGCTTCCCGGACCGCGGGAAATCTTCTCCGCTTCCTCGCCGGCGATACCCATAAGTGCAGTACCAAGCACTGCCGCAGCCAGATAATTCCCGGATCTCCCATTTAATTCCATCTCAACGCCAGACCAGACACCTGCCTCTATACTATCCGTCATCTCTTTCGCAATATTATCTTCGCACCCCGGCAAAAACGCCGCAGTCAGTGCACCGACCATACAGCCGGTTCCTGTGATCCCGGACAGCGCCGCACTGCCATTTTGTACCAGAACAACCCGTTCACCATCCGTAACAAAATCCTGTTTCCCGGTAGCCAGCACGATCGCCTGATTATTTCTGGAAAAAGCCTTAAGCACCTCACTGACTCCATCGATATTTTCCTCAGTCAGGGCATCCTCGACACCCGCATCGATCCCGATCGCATGGGACGGCAGCCCGGAAACAGCCAGAAGCTCTGACATATTTCCCTTCAATACCGCCGGATGGCCGATGCTTAAAAGCTCCCTCGCCAGATCCAGCCTGAGATCACTGCAGGCAACCCCTACCAGATCCAGAAGAACCGGGATCTTATTTTCCATCGCTGTTCTCATAGAACGCTTCATTGACTCGATCCTGGCATCGGTAATATTCCCGAGATTCAGCATCAGCGCACCAGCCGATGCCGTAATACCTGTCACCTCTGCCGGATGCTCCGCCATGATCGGCCTTGCACCTACTGCAAGGACCACGTTGGCACAGTCATGGATCGAGATCGGATTGGTGATGCAATGGATCAGCGGCTTTTCTTCTTTAATTCGTTTTCGCAGTTGTAAAATTCTTTGTCTCATATGTTTTTGAACCCAAAGCTGCCTGGAATTTCACCAGAAGACCTGCTTTACTCAGAGCCTTCAGGAAAATATAGGCAACACATCCTCCCATTGTGGTTGCTGCAAGGAACATCGGCGTATAATAAAATGCTGTCAGTCCGCCTCTTCCCATCAGGAATGCCATCACCGGATAAGAAACCATGGATCCGATGATACCTGTTCCAAAGATCTCACCGATCACCGCACAGATGATCTTGCCTTTGGAAAGTCTGTAGAACACACCTGAAAGGAATGCGCCAAATACTGCACCGGTCAGTGCAAGTGGCGGGATTCCCATGAACATCATACGGATCACGCCGATCATGGTCGCACAGAGAAGGGAATACCACGGTCCCATCAGAACCGAGCATACGATATTGACAAGATGCGCCGTGGGGCACATTCCCTCAATCCTCAGGATCGGTGAAATAACAACACCGATCGCAACCATCATTGCCAGCATTACCATACGAAGCGTGTGCATCCTTTGTTTTTCCATAGTGTTTTTCCTCCCTGAAATATCAGGCAGAGCCCTGTCAGATCCGGGCAAAAGCTTCCCGTCTGCTGCAGTCTGCCCTTAGATTTTGGCGGTCGAAGTTCCCTTACTTCCTCTCACTCCGAAAACACGGATTCCCATCGCTTACATGATCCTTCCGGAAAAATCCTCCGGAATATCACTCTCCTGCCAGACATTAAGGCGCTCCCCTTCCTGCCCGCTCTTTCGCAGAAGCTCCACATGCAGTCTCTGTCACTTTCACATCCCCACATTGTCAGACCATTCCAGTTCCATTCCTGCATCCGAAAAGAGCGCATCCCATGGCAAACTCCACGGAGACACGCTCTCAGATCACAATCCCTCCGTTGGCATTACCCAAATCAGGTACGGTCGAAGATCTATCTTCCTCTCAGCCTGTCACACAAGCTCCCGCTGGCTCTTTTCTTTTCTGTTTTTCAATATAGCACACACCTATCCCGTTGTCAAACCTCCACTGCTTATTGCTCTTTGCACTCCCGCCGGAGACGTTACTGTTCACTCCGTTCTCAGCAACACGCTTCGCGATGCACAGAATTTATGCTAATCGCATAAATTCGCGCGGTATGTCTCGGGTTTTCTGTGACCTTCGCTCACAAAAAACACCTCGCGGAATATTACCAGTGAACAGTAACCCGGAAACTTTCCTAATTCAGTTAAACAATTATTTCGACGTAAAAAACTCCCTGCTTCACTACTTTTCATAGTAAAACAGGAAGTATATAAATCTTATTTTGAGATCTCGTCGATCAGACGCAGCTCCTCAGCTGTAAACGGTGCACAGTGGATCGCTTTCACATTATCAAGGATCTGCTGCGGCTTGGAAGCTCCGATCAGAACACTGGTAACTTCCTTATGCTGAAGCAGCCAGCCAAGCGCCATATCAGCCAGCTTCTCTCCACGCTGAGCTGCCAGATCGTTCAGTCTCCGGATCTGATCCAGACGCTCCGGCGTCAGCACACTTTCCTTAAGGAATCTTCCATCTTTGCGGATACGACTGTCCTCCGGGATCCCGTTCAGGTAACGGTCTGTCAGCTGTCCCTGATCAAGAGGGCTGAAGGTGATCAGACCTTTTTTCAAAATGCCGGTGGTTCTCTTGAGACCGTTTTCTTCCACAGTTCTGTCAAAAATGGAATACCGGTTCTGGTTGATCACAAAGGGACATTTCAGATCCTTCAGGATCGCTGCCGCCTGGCTTAAGGTTTTTCCATCATAATTGGAAAGTCCCACATAAAGGGCCTTGCCCTGCTGAACCGCTGTTGCCAGCGCCCCCATAGTCTCCTCAAGCGGAGTCTCCGGGTCCATTCTGTGATGGTAAAAAATATCCACATATTCCAGACCCATGCGCTTCAGACTCTGGTCAAGGCTCGCCAGAAGATACTTGCGGCTGCCCCAGTTTCCATAAGGGCCTTCCCACATATCATAGCCTGCCTTTGTTGTGATGATCAGCTCATCACGGTATGGCATCAGTTCTTCTTTCAGGATCTTGCCGAAATTCCGTTCCGCACTTCCATAGGCAGGTCCGTAATTATTGGCAAGGTCAAACTGTGTGATACCATTGTCAAAAGCTGTAAAGCACAGCTGCTTCATGTTTTCATAATCAGAAGTATCTCCGAAATTATGCCATAATCCAAGAGACACCTTCGGAAGCATCAGGCCGCTTTCACCGCAGCGGTTGTACTCCATAGTTTCGTAGCGTTCCTTTGCAGGTGTGTACATAAAAAAGGCCTCCCATAATGTAGCATGATTTACATTTTCTGTAACTGCTTTTACTATACTTCACCCACGTTTATCTTGCAAGACGGATCATATTCCAGCTGTGTTTTGCAAAAACTGCTTCCAGTTTTCCGCCGTCCAGCTTTGAGCACTCTGCACTGGCTTTTACAGGAACTACATTCTCCGGCTGAGCTTCTGTATTGGTTGCCTGAAGATCGTCATTATTGAGTACAATATGCTCTACGATCTTATATCCCTCAAACTGTCTTAAGTCACAGGAAACTTCCATATCCTCATCCAGACTCTTATTCACTGCAAAGATCGTCAGCGTATCCTTTTCCTCATCCCAGACACACACAGAATCCAGATATGAAGCTTCTCCATAAGTCTTGCTTTCATATATAGGTGTGAGAACCTGTGTATTAAGGACGGTTCCTCTTCCAAACACACTTGTCAGCATATACGGATAAAAGATCGTCTGACGCCATGCGCCTGTATCGGATGTCATGATCGGCGCAATAACATTTACCAGCTGTGCCATGCAGGCGATCTTTACACGATCTGCATGACGGAGAAGTGTGATCAACATGCTTCCCACAAGAAGTGCATCCTCAAAGTTATAAACATCCTCCAGCTGATGGGGCGCCTGTACCCATTTTTCCAGCTTCTTATCCTGTTCATTGCTGTGGTACCATATGTTCCATTCGTCGAAGGAAAGATTGATCTGTTTTTTTCCATGCTTCTTTGCTTTTACAGCATCGCAGATGGAAACCACTCCTGAGATAAAATCATCCATGCCCTTGGAGCTTGCCAGAAAATCGGCAGTGTCTCCCGATGCATTTCCATAATACTGATGCAGGGAAAGATAATCCACCTGATCGTAAGCCTCGTCAAGAACCGTATACTCCCAGGAGCCAAAGGTAGGCATTTCCAGATTGGAGCTTCCGCATGCAACAGTCTCAATCTCCGGATCCATAAATTTCATCAGGCGGGCAGTCTCTGCTGCAACTCTTCCGTACTCTGCCGCAGTTTTATGTCCCATCTGCCACGGACCGTCCATCTCGTTTCCGAGACACCATAATTTGATATCATGCGGCTGTTCATAGCCGTGAGCCTTACGGAGATCACTGTAATAGGTACCTCCCTTAAAGTTACAGTATTCCAGAAGATTTTTCGCATCCTCCGGGCCTCTTGTTCCCAGGTTCACCGCCATCATCACATCACTGCCGGCTTTTTTTGACCAGTCCATAAACTCATTGAGTCCAAACTGGTTTGTCTCGATGACACCCCAGGCCAGATCCGTTCTGGACGGACGCTGAGCTTTCGGCCCGACGCTGTCCTCCCAACGGAATCCGGATACAAAATTTCCGCCCGGATAACGAACGATCGGTACCTGAAGCTCTTTTACCAGCTCCAGAGTATCCTTCCGGAAGCCCTGCTCATCAGAAAGGGGACTGCCTTCCTGATAAATGCCCTCATAAACCGCACGTCCGAGATGTTCTATAAAGGAACCATAGATCCTTTTGTCTGTTTTTCCGGTGAGGAAATATTTGTCCACGATGATCTGCGCTTTTTTCATTGTAAAAATCCTCCTGTAAATTATTATTTTCTGATGCTACCGCATTTAGCTCTGTTTCCGATTCCGCCGTATACCGGCTCTTACGCCTCTGTTCGCTCACACACTCTCAGCGGAAATCAACCGTTTCTATGTTTCATTTTACCATCCTGTTCTATCCATACCAGTGATTATCTTCCGAAATAGTTGACTTTTTTTCCGGTAAGATTTATCATAAAGACAGTCTTACCAGACGGACGTCCCTCTGTCACTTTACTTTATACTTCCAGACAGAAAGTTCTTTACAATGCCACAGTCGGATTGTCTGATCTACGTAATGAAAGGAGCGCAGCATTTTCATGGATTTCACCTTAAATTTCTGCGAATACAACCGTTCCAACTCCGATTACGACAGGATTTTCCGACCGGAGGGAAGCGGGGATTTTCTTTTTCTTTTATTTAAAACACCAATGAAGGTTTATCTGGGCGGTCAGCTTACTGTCACCCGGGATAATGCCTGCATCTTTTATATTCCGGGAAATCCCCAGCATTATCAGGCTGTGCGAAAATTTCGGAACAGTTATGTCCATTTTTCCTGCGGAGAAAACCTGGCAAAACGGTTCGGACTTCCCTGCAACGAAATTTTTTACCCCAGTGACTGCCAGGAGATCGATCACTGTATCCAGAAGCTGCAGCATGAATATCTGAACAGAGAAGTTTTTTCCCGGGACTACGAGTATGCCCTGCTCTGCCAGCTGCTGATCACAGCCTCACGGGAACTCCGCAGTACAGATACAGGCAAGTCTGCAGACTCGGAGCTCTGCAGCCTGTTCCAAAAAATCCGTCTGGAAATGCTTACAAATTACGAAAAGCCATGGACAACAGAAAAGCTCTGCGCCATGGCTAATCTCGAAAAAAGTCAGTTTTATTCCTGTTACCGAAATTTTTTTGACAGCACCCCTCATGCTGACCTGAATCTGCTCCGTCTGGAAAAAGCCAAAAATCTGCTCACCAACGAAGCTCTGCCTGTTCAACAGGTGGCTCTGCTATGCGGATTTTCAAATCTCTCCCACTTCAGCCGGTACTTCCGAAAGAACTGTGGCTGTTCGCCCAGTGAGTGGGCACGCCGCCCCTGACCAAAAGGATATTCACACTCTGCATTCACTGCGCAGGCAACTTGTCTGATCTGATCACCGTGCCGCATTACACTTCTCATAAGCAAACAGTGCCGCACCAAGCGCACCACAAAGCTGTGCCTCATCACAGATATAAAGCTTCGCCCCCAGCTTCTCCTCCAGTGCCTGGATGATACCTTTATTTCTGGCAACACCACCGGTCATCATGTATTCCCCCGGATTCTTTTTGCCAAGGCGGGCTGCAAGAGCTCCTACCTTGGAAGCAACAGATACATTCAGACCATGGATGATATCTGCCACGTCCTTATTCTGGGCAACCAGGGAAACTACCTCGGACTCTGCAAATACAGTACACATGCTTGAGATCACTACGTTCTCTTTCCACTCCAGGCCACGGGTACTCATCTCCTCCAGGGAAAGTCCAAGAGTACGGGCCATCATTTCCAGGAATCGTCCGGTTCCTGCTGCACATTTATCGTTCATCAGGAAATTTTTTACCGCACCGTTCTCGTCAATGCTGATCGCCTTGATATCCTGACCGCCGATGTCGATAACTGTACGCACATTCGGATTCAGATAATGGGCTCCCTTTGCGTGACAGGTAATCTCTGTGATACTGTCATCACCACTGTCAATATAGGCACGTCCATATCCGGTAGTAACGATACGCACGATATCTTCTTTCCTGATCCCTGCTTTTTCCACGGCCATCTCCAGGCTCTTCTCTGCACTCATCATAGCGCCGCCGCCTGTGGGAATGATCATGGTCGATTTAATTTTTCCGTCTTTATCCAGGATCACAACATCCGTACTTGTGGAACCGCTGTCGATCCCTGCCACATAATAAACTCCTGATTCCATTTTTTTCCTTATCTCCTCGCTGATTCCTTTTGATGGGTCCATATCCTCAGAGCCTTCCAGGGTCTCTGCAAAAGCCTGCACTCTGGTAAGGAGCTGTCCTGCACTCTGGCTTGTAAAATCTGTCTCGATCTTCAGAAGCGGAACCTTGATATCACGCTTGATGCTTGCATACTCAAATCCGTAATAGTCGCAGAATTTAATAGTATGATAAATGATTCCCTTCAGGTTCGGATCCAGATACAGCCGGTTTCTTCGGGTGCTGTTGTTCATACGAAAGCAGGGCATCTGGGAAAGAAGTGCATCCGCATAAGCCAGGAACATGGCATCGTCTTCCATTTTTTCCAGCTCCTCACGGATCACTGCAAGACGTCTTCCACCTGTACAGGTCAGGTTTTCCACATCCATGCGGATATTATCCCGGATCATTTTTTCCAGGATGCCGCTGACACGGACACCCAGAACACCGATATACGGCTCGTTATCCACAGGCTCATGGGAAAAAGCATTCAGAAATCCACTTCTGTCGAAGGTTTTCCCCGAAAATTTCTCATAAGCTTTCTTCAGACGGTGGATGCCCTGGGCAAGCTTCACCTTTTCACAGTCGTTATCCTCATGAGGCATGTCCAGCATGTACAGAAATTTACATTTACCGGTACTTTCCACAATGTCGTACACACGGCGCATGGAATCACAGCAGTTAACAAGAACAAGTTGCTCTACCTTTCCCTCCAGCACTGCCTGGATCACAGATTTTCCGAAGCCACAGAGATTAGCATGGGCGATCTGGTCCGAAAGCTCAAAATTCTCCGGCATTTCCTCAAGAACCGCACATTCCTCGCCAAAGCCCTTAAACAGCTCCAGCGGTGTATATTTACAGACGTAATGTATCATGACCGTTTTTCCTCCTTACCTTCTGACAGCATTTCCAGATATGCCTGAAGTCGTGTGGATACCTGGCCGTCACTGGAATTGGCCGGGTTACAGCCGTCACCGTCCAGGACCATGGTTGGAAGTCCTGCATTTTCCAGAGAATTTTTGATCAGGCTGGAAGCTCCGATGGTTCCCTTGCATCCCCAATGCGCAAAAAGGATCCCGCCGTCTGCCTCTGTAAGGTTCGCCAGCTCCTGGGCACGCCGGATCCTCTGCTTCACACTTCCGTTGTAAATGCAATTGACCATTTTTTCCGCAAGGGCCTCATAAGGATCCGAGGCCTGCATCCGCTGAAAACCGTCTGCAACAAAATCACAGGCACGGATATGCACGTTCTGGCTGTAATTAAATACATCCTTTACCGGCTCCTGCAAAAACGGCATCATATGCATCCACAAAATATGAAGACCTTCCCCCTTTGGTGCCTTCTTCACATCCTCAAGAAGCATTTTTGTGTATTTCAGGGATTCCTCTGAGCCCGCCAGAAGATGGCACATAAAGATCGCATACAGCTCATTTGTCAGGGAAGTCACCGGATCGTGATCCTTTCTGAGGGCAAGCTGGCTGCTGTAATAGGAGGCCGCTTCATTGCTGTTGGCAACTGCACGCTGTACCGACTGCTCGGAGATTTTTTTCCCGCCTACATCCTCCAGGAATTTCTTCAGCTCGCGGAGCTGATCTGCAACATAGCTGATGGAATCCTGATTTTTTTCATAGGGTACGTCAATATAAAAGCCCGGGATCTGATATTTCTGTTTCAGATAAGGAAACGTCATCATGTTTCCATCGCAGGCAAGGTTTGTGTAGATGGTACATTTGGGCTTCGGTACCAATCCTGTCATGGACGCTCCCAGAAAAACTCTGTGATAGGAGCACATGGTTTCCGGAAAGCCCTCTGATTCCGTCTGTGCCAGAAATGCCTGCTCACATCTGGTTCCGGCGATGAAGCAGGACATTGCCTCCACGGAATACGGAGTGATCCCTGCTGCTGTCAGAAGCTCTCCCGGTACAAAAATGCTCACCAGAGCGGTATCGTCCGGTTTTGCAAGGGCTTTGATAATATTCTGCATGACTACACGGGCTACATACTGTCCCGAAGCCGGAAGCTTCCTGTCAGGAAAAAGCTGCAGACGTTTTTCCTGAATCCGGTATCCAGTGAGAAGAAGTTTTCGTGCTTTTTCCGGATCCCTGATGGATTTCTCTCCCACCATATCCCCGAATTTCTTTATAATATCCAATCTGTCACATCCTCCGTCAAATCAAAAAATCTATTATAAGTCTGTCAGACGCTTACCCGAAATTTTGTCTCAGACAAAATCCTGTAGCATTATCATCGTCTGGATGGTATAAAGGTTCCACCTGTCAGACCAATATTTTTATTATAAAGATATTTTTTTCAAATGTAAACACGCCAATTTTTACAAATTTGAAGTCTTTTGCACATATCAAAACATCAAAATGCAGATTTTCCACAAAACTCTCATTCCTTTTCGTGGAAAACCCGCATTTGTCTTATCACATTATTTTCTGCTCTGTTTTTTCCGTTACTCTGTATCACATCTGATGACGTACCACCTTATATTCATCTCCGGAACGATAATACGGACATTCCTTGTAATCACTGCTCACAAAACGATAATATTCATCCTCATCCAGATTGACATCACAGTAATATTCGTCACACTCTTCATCATATGTATAGTTTGCACAGTATTCGCAGCTGGTTCCCTTCATATTTATTTCTCCTCTCTTTGCAGGAAAGTATTTCTCCCTGCTGTTCTCCTGATTATATAATAAAAAAAGGAAGAATTCCATTACTGAAATCCTCCCTCTTTTTTATATATCAGAACATTCCGTTCACAGTCTTGTATTTGTAAAGCATCTCCGCATGATTCTGCTCTTCCACCTGGATATCTGCCAGAAGCTTCCTCACACCACTGTCTTCAAAAGCAAAAACATCCGAGTTGTATTCTCCGGAAATCAGCTTTTCTGTTCCGATACAGTCTGTTGCAAGAAAAGCATCGTGTTCCTTATCCTCTGAGGACATCACCGATGTGTAAGCAGCCTTGGGCTGGTAATCACGGCCGTCACTGTCATTACAGTTTACCTGTGGAACTGTACCGGAAAGCACCTGGCTCAGGGAATCGTAATGCTCCTGCTCTTTTTTCTGAAGAGTCTGAAATAAGCTTTTAAGCTCCGGATCCCTGGCCTGCTGTGCGTATTTTCCGTATTTTTCAATGCAGCTTTTTTCCTGTGTCTGAAGATCCTGGATCACTGTGCGTTCTTTTTCCTTTAATATCATTATGATCATCCTTTCTTTTGATAATAATGATAGTATGGTTTGGAAACGCGATTTTATTCATGTTTTACGCAGTCAGGATCTCCATCAGTGCTCCGTAAAGATCCTTGTCCAGCTCCATGGACTGAAGCTCAGATAAAAGAACCGGCAGATTCTTTCCGGCTGTGATCAGCTGATATAATCTGTCCTTCAGTACAAAACCGATCTCTGCCTGGTTCAGGAAATCAAAGATACGCTCTTTTGTCTGGTTATCTGCCACTTCGCCAGCGAGAATGATCCGCACCTCTGCCGCTGTGTCTGCTTCCACTTCCACGCAGATCTTCTGAAGCTTCTCTTCATATTTTACAGCAGCCTCAGTCTCTGCTCCGTTAACCAGAACCTTCACAGTATCTGTTCCTGTTTTCGCAAAATTACAGAACTCCACGGTATAAGCTCTCTTTGCCGGGATCAGCTCTGTTTTTCCCTGTGCGGGATGAATGGTAAACACTCCCTGATCCTTTTCCTTATAATCCATTTCCGTAAATACACAGGCACCATTTTCGTAAGCACAGGTTTCGTTGTCATCCTCATACAATCTGAAGCTTCCGTCAGCACCCGGGAATACCCGGATATTCAGGCTTTCCGGATTCTTTTCCGCCTCTGTTCCACGGATCTCATCGGTCATCACCAGAATACCGCCTGCTTTTGCAAGAACCGGGATACTGTCCAGAGTACGGTACATATCCACCATTCGTCCACCCTCATAGCGCAGACCTGTATAAATATCATACCATACCCCATCCGGCAGCCATACTGCTGTCTTTGCTACATTAAGGCCTTTTACTCTCGGTGTTGTCACCGCCGCTACCATCAGCTGGTCTCCGAAAAAGTACTGATTTTTTACCGCATATGCCTCCGGTGCCTCCGGATATTCATAATACATGGGCTCCACCAGAGGAAGATCTTCCTGATAGCTTCTGTAGTTCATTGTATAAAGATACGGCATCATTCTGTGGCGCTCACGGAGAGCTTCTTCCATAACAACCTCTGTCTCCTTTTTGAAACGCCACGGCTCTTTTCCGTTGAAGTCACTGCATGAGCTGTGAAGACGCATGATCGGAGAAAAGATCCCGTACTGTGTCCAGCGGGCGGTCATCTCGTCATCCTTATATCCAAGCATATGTCCGCCGATATCATGGCTCCACCATCCATAACCGATGTTGGAGGCTGTGGATGTAAAGTATGGCTGAAAATCAAGGGAATCCCAGGTAATATGAGTATCTCCGGAAAAGCCTATCGGATATCTGTGGCTTCCGGGACCTGCATATCTGGAAAAGGTCATGGGACGTTTTCCGTTTCTGGCACTGTCCAGGAAATGGAAGTGGTTGAAGATCCACAGAGGATCAAGCCCTTCGATCTTGCAGTTGCTTCCCTGCTGCCAGTCGATCCACCAGAAATCCACACCTTCTTCCTCTCTCGGATGATGAAGATATTTGAAATAGGCTTCCATAAATTTCGGACTTGCCGGATCGCATACTACCGGATCCTCATTTTCATAATCCACACCCATGGCCTTTGCCATGTCCTCATACATTTCTTCCCAGCCCTGTACGCCGTCTGCAGGATGTACATTTAATGTGGTACGCATTCCTCTTTTATGTAAACCATCCAGGAAACGCTTCGGGTCCGGGAAGAGCTCTTTATTCCAGGTATATCCGGTCCAGCCGCTTCCGTATTTCGGGTCAACATCGGTCACATGCCAGTCCATATCAATGACTGCAACCGTAAATGGGATATTTTTTTCCTGGAATTTATCCATCAGCTCATTGTAGCTTTCTTCAGAATATTTATAATATCTGCTCCACCAGTTTCCGAGAGCAAACCTTGGAAGCATCGGTGTTTTTCCGCAAAGTCTGTAAAAATCATGAAGTGCTTCTTTGTAGTCATGTCCGTATCCGAAGAAGTACAGATCCTTGATGCCTTTTCTTCTTGGCTCGATCCAGCCGTCCGGCAGAAGCACCTGCGATCTGCTGTCGTCCACCAGAGAATATCCGAACCTGGAAAGAATACCATGCTCCAGCTCTGTTGCTCCGTCCACCATATCCAGCGTTCTGGCGGTTCCCTTCAGATCATGGATCTCTTCTCCGTAGTGCCAGATGCTGTGGTAAGCGCTTAAGTTTCCTTTTACCTGAATGCTTAAGCCCCAGCTGGTAAATTCCTTCTCATTATAAATAAGGTGGATTCTTTTCGTATGAACCTCGATCCCATCCTCTGTACGCACTACACGATAGTCCGCTTTCGGAAAATCCCTGAAAAACACCATCTGCGTGGGGCGATCCTCAAATACGCCCTCCTCATCATACTCCAGACGGATCAGTCCCTCTGTAAGAAACGTAATCCTGTATTTATCCCCTGTGATCATATTTTCGCTTAATGCCAGAGGATGTGTTTCTACTTTATATATGTCCTGCATTTATGTCCCTCCGTTTATTATCTGTATGCCATCAGCCCTTTACAGCAGATGCTGCGATTCCGGCGATAAACTGTTTCTGGAAGAACAGATAGATCAGAAGTACCGGGATGATGGAAATGGCAGTTGCCGCAAACAGTGCACCATAATCTGTGGAATACTGTCCGTTAAACATCTTAAGACCAACGGCAAGAAGCTGTTTGTCTTTATTTGTAATTACCAGGTATGGCCACAGGAAATCCTCCCATGTCCAAAGGAACTGGAAGATCGCAATACTGAAGATTCCGTTTTTTGACTACGTTTTCCGTTCCTTTTAGTTTAACGATAAATCTATTGTTAATCTATCACGCGCATAGAGATTCGTCAATATAATTTTATTATTTCGTCGATTTTTCTAGTATTTATATGTGATTTTTGTGCATTTTTCATATTTCAAGGCTGTGTTTTTTTATTTTCCCGCAATCATACATTGATTTTTCCACTATGTCGGACTATAATATATATAGTTTATAAACCGTTTTTTCGAACATTTATATTTCGTGTTTAAACCTTGTAAACCTGTAATAAGAGGATACATAAATTCTGGATTTTTCATTGTATTTTTATTTTTAACTGAGAAATGTGTCAGAATTTTTTATATAATATATATGTATGACAGCAGTTTCCTTCCCGGAAACTGCTATGGAAGAACAGAGGTGTGTAGTATGACATTAAAAGATATCGCAGATCTGGCCGGTGTCAGTATGATGACCGTCTCCAATGTGATCAACGGCAAAACCAGCCGCGTTTCCCAGAAAACCAGAGACAAGGTCAATGCGATCATAGAAGAATACGGATATGTTCCCAACCTGAATGCCCGGAGCTTATCCAATAAAAAATCCCATATCATCGGCATCATCATTTCCCTCGATGAAAAAGATGTGCTCCTGGGAACCAACTATTTTGAGAATCCTTATGTCAGCACCATGATCGGTGCTATCGAAAAAGAACTGCAGAAGAATGAATATTTCACCATGATCCGCTCTGTATCAAAAAATGCGGATATCATTTCCCTTCTGAAGAACTGGAATGTAGACGGAATCATCATTCTTTATCCTGCCGCCGGCGAATACATGGCAAAGCTGATGGATTCCGCCACCTGCCCCATCGCCACCTTTGACTGCGAGCTGGATCATCCCAATCTCATCAATATTACCTCCAATGATGAAAAAGGCATGTATCTTTCCACAAAATATATGATCAATCACGGTCATTCCGCCATTGCCTTTGTGGCCGATTACAAAAGCAGCCACGTTCTTGCCAACCGTTTCAATGGCTATAAACGGGCGCTGAAGGAGAACCATATTACTTTTAACCCGGATTACGTTTATGAGTACTCTCCTTCCTATGAGGGCGGTATCCAGGCCGGCCGTGAGATCGCATCCAACAGCTCTCCAGTTACCGCAGCGGTAACTACAGCGGATATCTGTGCCATCGGAATTATGGAGGGTGCACGCCTGGGCGGTTACCGCATTCCTGTGGATCTCTCTGTGATCGGATATGATAACCTGACTCTCTGCCAGTACACCCTGCCAAAACTGACTTCGGTTTCCCAGAACATCCCCCAGAAGGCGAAGCTGGCCACCAGCCTTCTTCTGGAAAAGATCCGCACCGGTTCTGTCAGCTCCTCCTGCCAGACTGCCCTGGATGTTGAGATCGTGGACAGGCAGTCGGTGATCTCTTTGTATTAAGTACAGGGATTCTACCTCTTATTTTTTGATGTTGGATCCCTGTTACTGTTCACCGATAATGTTCTGCGAAGTGTTTTTGTGAACTCAGCATCTGAACCCCCAAAGGTATCTGTTCGTGAACCAGGATCAAATCAAAAAATCCCGGAACTGCTGCAGTGCTTCTGATCCGTCAGCACTGGCACAGCTCCGGGATTTCCGTTACAAACCCTCCCGATACACGCTGTTGATCGTAGCCTGGGCGTGCTCCAGCTCTTTTTTCCGGATGATGGCTTCCCGGTCACTTAAGATCGCCAGCATCTCATCGATCACATCCTCCACTCTGGGACTTGTCACCCTGTATAAATACCCCAGCATCCGTGTAGCTGTGTAATCGGTATTCATATGTTTATAGGCGATTTCCCGGCACAGCTCATCGGGATAGCCCTTATCCTGAAGCGCTCTGTAAAGCTCATCTGTTCTTGTATCTGCCATATGCTCCTGAGATTCCTTTCCTGTTTTTATTATAATTTCACCAAGCGGATATTCGCGATCCGCTTTCGCTGGTTCCAGCCATATTCAGTACAATAAATCGAACATTTATCTTCCACTCTGCTGCATGATCACAAACGCGACCGCTTCACGATTTATCATCCTCATCCATGCCAGTTTCTTTACCAGCCTTATATATCACCCGGATCCCCAGGATCAATGTCACGAAAATCCCTGTGATCAGTATCCACACCGGCCACATAGGTGCCGTTCCCAGATTCCCGCTGATCCCGGCATCAAGACATACTCCAATGGATAACAGCTTGATCACAGACATCATTTTTGACGCGATTTCAAAGATATGCTCTCTGTTTTCCTCTGTCACCTCAACCGGATAGTTCCACCACTGTGGAAATCTCTGACAGAACATCAGAAGTGCCAGGATCAGCAGCCCCAAAATCGGCTCCAGAAGAAGGCTGCCCTTCTTCCCATACCGGTCCGGGATCCCATGCGCATTAAAATGGATCGGCACCCTCTCCGGCAGATTTCCCCAGGTGGCCACAAGATACATCACGTACCCAAGGATCATCAGAAAACAGAGCACATCTGTAATATTCCGCAGTTTTTTCTCAGACATTATCCATCCCCCTTTCATTGCAAAATAAACCCGTCTGTAAATTAAATACTCTCTTTCCTGTATTTTACACACAAATTGTCTGCCTGTAAAAGTATTTTGCAAAAAAATACCTATTATATCCATATCTGTGAGCACTAACGATTGCATACGAAATTTTTATATGATAAAATAGACATGTTGTCCAAAAACATATTTAAGAAAGGGAAAGAAATATGTTAGAAAAAATCTTCAAGCTGTCCGCAAATAAAACGGACACCAAAACAGAGGTTCTGGCAGGTATCACCACCTTCATGACAATGGCCTATATCCTGGCAGTTAACCCGAACATCCTGTCCGCAACCGGCATGGATTCCGGAGCTGTATTCACAGCTACCGCACTGGCAGCCTTCCTGGGAACGCTGCTGATGGCGATCTTCGCCAACTACCCGTTCGCACTGGCACCCGGAATGGGTCTGAACGCATACTTTGCCTATACAGTTGTCATCGGTATGGGATACAGCTGGCAGTATGCACTGACTGCAGTTTTTGCAGAAGGTATCGTATTTATCGTTCTTTCACTTACCAATGTACGTGAAGCGATCTTCAATGCGATCCCTCTGAACCTGAAATCCGCAGTCAGTGTTGGTATCGGTCTTTTCATTGCATTTGTAGGATTACAGAATGCCAATATCGTGATCGGCGGCTCCACTCTGCTGCAGCTTTTCTCTGTAGATGGCTACAACGCAGCCAAGGGTGTAGAGGCTTCCTTCAACAATGTGGGAATCACCGTTATCCTGGCTCTGATCGGTATCATCGTAACCGGAATCCTGGTTGTTAAGAATGTAAAGGGAAACATCCTCTGGGGTATCCTGATCACATGGGGACTTGGAATCATCTGTCAGTTCGCCGGACTTTATGTTCCGAACCCGGAGATCGGCTTCTACAGCCTGCTCCCGGATTTCAGCAACGGACTCTCCATCCCGAGCCTTGCTCCGATCTTTGCGAAGCTGCAGTTTGACGGAGTTTTTTCACTGGATTTCCTTGTTATCCTGTTTGCATTTTTATTTGTAGATCTTTTTGATACTCTTGGAACTCTCGTTGGTGTCTCTTCTAAAGCAGGCATGCTGGATGAAAATGGCAAGCTTCCTAACATCAAGGGCGCACTTCTTGCAGATGCAGTTGCAACAACTGCCGGTGCAGTTCTTGGTACATCCACAACCACTACCTTCGTAGAAAGTGCTTCCGGTGTATCCGAAGGCGGAAGAACCGGACTTACCGCAGTGACAACTGCCATCTTATTTGGCCTGTCCCTGTTCCTGTCTCCGATCTTCCTGGCAATCCCGTCCTTTGCCACAGCTCCGGCTCTGGTGATCGTTGGATTGTACATGCTCAGCAATGTTATCAGCATTGATTTCAGCGATATGTCCGAGGCGATCCCATGTTATGTATGTATCATCGCAATGCCGTTCTTCTACAGCATTTCCGAAGGTATCTCCATGGGAATTATCACATACGTAGCCATCAACCTGATCACAGGTAAGGCAAAAGAAAAGAAGATCAGCGCTCTGATGTATGTACTGGCAGTGCTGTTTATCCTGAAATATATTTTCCTGTAAAATATGGCAAAAAAATTCCCGGGCCTTTTATCCCGGGAGTTTTTTTATTCCAGCAAAATATTCTTATTTCTTCGGCTGATACCGCATATTCGATACATTATAAACCGTGATAAACGCTTTCGGGTCCTCCTGGTTTATAAACTTCATCAGCTTCTGATATTCGCCTTTATCTACGATGGTTATGATCTCACGGCGTTTTTCCATGTTATAGGCTCCGATGGCCTCATAGATCGTGGCTCCGCTGTGCAGGTCATGAATGATGAACTGGCGCAGTTCTTCTTCCTTTTTCGTGATGATGCAGACGCGCCGTTTAATGTTATGATCAAAAATAAAATGGTCCAGAACGATTCCGTTAAAATACGTTCCCAGAATACTTAAGACTACCGTCTTTTTATCATACACAAGCGCCGCGGAAAGTGCCACGCACATACCGGAAAGAGACATGGCTTTTCCAAGCTCTATGTGGAGATACTTATTTATGATCTTCGCTACGATATCCAGTCCGCCTGAGGATGCATTCCTGTTAAAAAGAATGCTAAGTCCCACACTCACTACCAGAACATAACACAGAACATCCAGTTCCTGGCTGTCTGTCATGGAACCGAAATTTGGAAAAATGATCTCAAACAATCCCAGAAACAACGGCAGCATTACACTGGTATAAACCGTCTTAACTCCAAACTCTCTTCCACAGGTAAAAAATCCAATGATCAGCAATACCACATTCAGGATCATGGTAATCGCCGACAGCTGCAGCGGCACAAAATTGGAAAGCACGATTCCAAGACCGGAAATACTGCTGACCGACGTATGGCTTGGCACCAGAAAAAAATATACCGCTGCTGCGATGATCGCCACTGCTACGGTGAGGATCACGGTTTCCTTAACGATATCCGCATAATTCAGTTTCTTTTTCATGATTTCAGATACTCTTCCCATTCTTTTTCTTTAGCGCCCACCAGCACCTTGTCTTTCCCAACAAGGATTGGTCGTTTCACAAGCATCCCGTCTGTTGCAAGAAGCGCAAGCTGCTCTTCCTCACTCATCTCCGGAAGTTTATCTTTCAGTTTCATCTCTTTATAAATATTTCCACTGGTATTGAAAAAACGCTTCAGCGGAAGACCGCTTTTTTCCCACCAGGCTTTCAGTTCCTCTGCAGTTGGATTGTCCGTCTTAATATCACGCAACGTATATTCTGCGCCACTCTCATCCAGCCATTTCTGAGCCTTTTTGCAGGTACTGCATTTTGGATAGCATACAAATAACATCTTATGTCCCCCTGTTCTTCGGCAGTAAATACGTAAATTCACTGCTGTCTGTTTTTTTGCCTACAGCACAGAATTTTTATAGAACTTTTTCACTGTACTGTCCAGGTTTTATTTTAACATAGACGATGCGGTATTTCTATCCTCTTGTTCCGACCATATCAGCTTCGATTCCTGTTTCATCTCATCCACAATTTTCTCCGCTGCATCCAGATCTCCCTTTGCTTCCAGCTCTGTTAATTCCAGGCTCTTCTTTCTGGCTTCCGCACTCATATAATAAACCTCTGTTACCGTTTCCGGGATGCTGTCATCTTCCGGTGATACTTCCTCTGTCTTTTTGGAAAAATCCTGAAGCAGCATGTCATCGCCTTTCAGTTCCAGAGTTCCTGCATATGGCGCGTCAATGGCGTAGACGAACTCTGTTTTTCCATCTTCTGTGTACTGTACTTTCATTCGATTGATGAGATTATTGGAAGAATACAATCTATTATTTTTTACGTACATTCCGCTGTTTTCCAGGGTCATGTATTTTTCGTTGAAATACCAGTGGTCGTAGCCTGCTGCCGCAGCGATGAGTGTCAGGATAACTGCCACTGCTGCTGTCAGCACTCTGCGTATTATTAATTTTTTCCGGATTTTTTTCAGTGCGGCTGCACTTCCGATATTTTCCGTTTCACCAGCTCTGCGTTGTGCTCCGGAGGCTGCAGATGGTCTCATTTGAGCCTGCTCTTTTCCCTGCTCCTCTTTCATAATCTCCAACATTTTTCTGCATTCCTTACAAGCTTCCATATGCTCTTTCACCAGCGCCTGACTGTCTTCACTTAAAATGCCGTCCACATAAGATGGCATCAGATCCTGTATTACAT
Source organism: Blautia massiliensis (ex Liu et al. 2021) (assembly GCF_052064225.1). Classification (NCBI taxonomy): domain Bacteria; kingdom Bacillati; phylum Bacillota; class Clostridia; order Lachnospirales; family Lachnospiraceae; genus Blautia; species Blautia massiliensis (ex Liu et al. 2021). The sequence goes on from NZ_JBQHWA010000002.1 coordinate 76,757, forward strand.
CACATGTGATCCTCATTGCTCCAGCTCCTCTCTGATCTTTACTCTTGCACGGTAATAAGTCACCCGCGCCCAGTTTTCGCTTTTTCCAAAAAGCATTCCGATCTCACGGAAGTTCAGCTCTCCGAAGGTCCGCAGGGAAAAAACTTCTTTGTACGGTTCCGAAAGTCTATGCAGAACCTTGTGGATCTCCATAGCCTGGCTCCGCTGCGCCAGCTTTTCCTCCAGAAGCTCTCCGCCAGCGCTTTCTGCTTTTTCCAGCTTCTCATCCCCGAGAAGTTGCTTCTTCTGTTTTTTCAGATGATCGTACAACGTATTCTTTGCGATCTGGCAGAGCCACACACGCACATCACAGTCACCCCGGAACTGATCTATCTTTTCCAGAGCTTTAAAAAATGTCTCCTGTGTCACTTCCTCAGCCAGCGATCCATCCTGTGAGATAGAACGGATATACCGATATACAATGTCAAAATATGTCCGGTAAAGTTCCTCTATGTTCATCGGTTTTTCTCTTTCCTCCCTTCTCACTTATAAGACACACTGATCTCAAAAACGTTACAGAAAATCTTTCAAAATTTCGTCCGATATTTTTATTCCGGCGTTTCTTTTAGCACAAACGAAATGCCCGGTATAAAAATACCGGGCACAGCATTATTAGAATTTTCTTCTGACCTCCTCTTACACTCTGCTGCATACCTTCACATCGTTCCATGCTTTTCATAATATTTCTTTTTTTCCGCATACATAAGATCATCTGCTCTTCTCAGCATTGTCTCAAGCTCCGAAGAGCTTTCCTCCCAGACAACGCCAACAGAAACACTGATCCTTTTGGCAGCAATGCTGTCACAGATATCCCGGACCTTACTCCGAAAAATCTTCTCATCCATGTCAAAACAGATAAGTACAAATTCATCGCCACCTACCCGGTAAGCATTTTCCGGCAGAATCGCAAGCATGGAACGCGCTGTATTTATGATCAGCCTGTCTCCGGCCTCATGTCCGTAAAGATCATTCACCCGTTTCAGACCATTGATATCAATATATGCTACGCCTGTTTTTATCACTGTTTTTGCCTGCATGCCTTCCAAAACCTGAATATACCTGTTCCTGTTATACAAGGTCGTCAGCATATCACGGTAGCTCATGTACTGCAAACGCGCCTTACGCTCCTTGGCTTTCAGGCTGTCCGTTAAAAAGTACTGTATGGATGACAGCAGCGTATGATCCTCATAATGCAGTCTCGGATTATCTACCCCGAGAAATCCTATGATCTTTCCGTCACTGTTTAAAGGAACGGCCAGCAGCCTGGTAATGTCCTGCATCTTCAGAGTCTCATAATACGGCTGCCCCTGCTCCTCCTCAATATCCGGAATATAATACAGGCCATTTTTCCGAAAGCTGTCCATCCAGATATCCAGCATTTCCATGGGAACCTCCTGAAGATTATCCTTCTCAGCAGTCACTCCGTTCATGGCATACTCATAGGTATTTGTACAGACATTCCTCTTTTCATCGATCTGAACAATATAACTGCGATCTCCGTCAAAATACCCGCTGATAATACGCAGCAGATTGGAGATCGCCGCATCTTCATCTTCTCCTGATATCAGCTCTGCAATGCATTTATTTAGTATCGTTGCGATCTCAAGTCTTTCCTTTATCTTGCCCTCTCTGCTTATCAGCTGATACATTTCCTGATTCAGCTCCGTCATCGTCACGATAAACATAATGATCATGGAAATACCAACAGAAAAATCGATCAGCGACATTCCATACCTGAATGCCTGCACAGCTGCCGCCACTGCCGGAAGTACAATGCATGACAGCATAGAGAACAGGAGCTTCCTGCTGACTCTCTTTTTGTACTGGAGCAAAAGTGTAAGATCAATGAACATACCTGCTACCGGAAGAAGAATTGACATAATATATAACGGTGCCCGATGGTAATAATTATCCACATCTATGTAATAATACCAGTGAGTAAACTGCGAGATTACCACAAAAACAGCCCCTGCGGCAACAATAACATATCCGGCTTTTACTCTTTTTAATGTTCTCCGCTCCCTCTTCGAAAACAGATAAACACACACATAAATGTGAAAACACAGCAGGACTACGTCACTTAAAAGGAATACGAGAAAACTCGAGATACGGACCATCACACTGCCCGGAACTCCAGGATATCCGCTGAAAATATGCGCCATGGCATCCATCAGCAATAACAGGGAAGCAAAACTCTCCATCAGGATAAGATACCGACGCTTTTCCCTGTCATAATTACTGCTCAGAAATATACATAATGCAGCTATGGCACAAAATACACATCCCCATATAAGTATCGCTACCTGCAGTACTTTTTCATCCGGCATAAAAAACACTCCTCACATTCGTCACTTACAATAAGTATTACTCTTTACCGTGTAAAAGTCAACCTTTCAAAAAAATCCCGGAGTACATTGTCATACTCCAGGATTTTGTCGTCAACCGGATAAAAGCAACCGCATTCGCTACATAATTCTACACCAGATAACTGCTTCGCAGTTGATTCAGTTAAAGCTCTTCCCCGCAGGATTCAATCACTTTTTTGTACCAGTAAAAAGAATCTTTGCGGATTCTGGAAAAGTCTCCGGTCCCGTCATCATTTTTATTTACATAGATAAGACCATAACGCTTCTTGAATTCTCCAGTGGAGGCACTGACAAGATCTGTACAGCCCCAGCAGGTGTAGCCGATCAGATCTACTCCGTCATGGATTGCTTCCTTCATCTGCTCTATATGGCGGCGCATATATTCAATACGGTAATCATCGTGAATCTTTCCATCCTCTGTCAGCTGATCCACCGCCCCAAGACCATTTTCCACGATCATGATCGGAATCTGATAGCGGTCATAGATCTGGTTCAGAACATAGCGAAGACCAGTTGCATCGATCTGCCAGCCCCAGTCGGAAGCTTTCAGATATGGATTTTTCAGATTGTCACTTCCATTTCCGGCCGTTTTCTCTCCGTCCTTTGTCACGCTGACACAGCTACTGGAATAATAGCTGATGGTGAAAAAGTCCACCGTACCCTTCTTGAGGATCTCTTTATCCTCCTGAAGAACCTCCAGCTGGATTCCGTGCTCCTCAAAGTATCTCGCTGCAAATCCCGGATAATATCCTCTTACATGAACATCACCGGCAATGGAATTGTGGATCTGCCCAAACTGCTGTGCATATAAGATATCATCCGGATGACAGGTATATGGATACCCATTGTGATAAGCAAGCATACAGCCAAGCATAAACTCCGGATCGATCTCATGAGCCATGGAAACTGCAAGTGCACTTGCTACCAGCTGGTGATGCATTGCCTGATAACGGCTCTGCTCACATACATCCTTCGGGTCCAGCATTCCTGCACAGAATACCGCACCAAAGTCCTGCGTCAACATATTGATCTCATTAAAAGTCAGCCAGTATTTTACCTTACCTTTATATCTCTCAAATAAAACCTTTGCAAATCGAAGATAGAAATCAATCATCTTACGATTTTTCCATCCGCCATACTCCAGAGAAAGATGAAGGGGATTCTCATAATGAGAGATCGTTATCAGCGGCTCAATGTTATATTTTCTCAGTTCGTCGATCACATTGTCGTAGAACTTAAGGCCTTCCTCATTTGGAGTTTCCTCATCTCCATTTGGGAACACTCTGGACCAAGAAATAGAAAAACGATATACCTTAAATCCCATCTCTGCAAAAAGAGCAATATCCTCTTTCCAGTGATGATAAAAATCAGTCGCCTGGTGATTGGGATAAAATTCTTCCGGTAACGGTGCCGGCGGTGTAAGACGACGTTCCTTATCCACACTTCCTCCTGTCAGGATATCTGCAATGGACGGGCCTCTGCCATCCTCATCCCAACCGCCTTCATACTGGTTTGCAGCAGTTGCTCCGCCCCAGAGAAAGTTTTCCGGCATACGATTATAATTTTTCATATTTTAATTTTCTCCTTTTTACAAACATCAGGCGGATCTGTTATCTCCGCCTGATGTTTCGTTGTTATTCTTATACAATAGTCAGGAATTTATCTCCTGCATTTACAGCTGCATCTTCTTTTTCCATGCATACTGCTTTGATATAATCAGAAATATTGGTCACAACAACCGGTGTGATCAGATCATATCCTTCTTTCTTAATGGCATCCATATCGAATTCCACAAGAAGCTTTCCTTTTTTTACCTTATCTCCCTCAGAAACATGGGATTTAAAATATTTACCATTTAAATTTACAGTATCAAGTCCGATGTGGATCAGAATTTCTGCTCCACTTTCTGTCACAAACATGATTCCATGTTTGCTGTCCATGATATTTGCCACCGTACCATCTGCCGGTGCATAAACCTTACCTTCTGATGGAACGATCGCTGCTCCGTCACCTAAAACCTTATCAGCAAAAGTTTTATCCGGAACATCGGAAAGTGCTTTTACAGTTCCTGCTACCGGTGCACAAAGCTCGATCTTCTCTACAAGCGGAGCGTTCTGCTGTGCCGGCTGTTTTTCTGTATCTGTGTTCTGTACTTCATCCTCTGTCTCAGCCTTTACATCCTCAAATCCGAAGATAAGCGTAAGAACAAAAGCAGCTACAAAAGATACCACAATCATAATGATTCCATAAATCAGATTGCTTAATCCCTTCTCGCCGATAAACGCCGGGATCGCCATGATACAATTCTGTGCAATGTAAAGAGAAACCTGAAGAAGTCCTCCTACGATACCACCGATTCCGGCTGCGATGGAAGCTGCTACAACCGGTCTTTTCAGTTTCAGTGTAACACCATACAGAGCAGGCTCTGTGATACCCATAAGAGCGGAAACACCGGCTGCACTTGCCAGCTGTTTCATGTTGCTGTCCTTGGATCTTACAGCTACTGCAAGAGAAGCTCCGGACTGTGCAAGGTTAGAGCATACCTGAGATACAAAGATCAGTGTATCGGTACCACCGGTTGCAATGGCATTCAGTCCGATCGGTGTCAGAGCATGGTGCATACCGGTCATAACGATGAACGGGAAGGTTGCTGCAAGGATACCTACAATAATGAAACCAAGTTTTACGGACAGGAAGTTGATGGCTACCGCAAGTCCGTTACCAATAATTGTTCCGATCGGTCCAACTACGATCAGGGCGATCGGTGCACTGATCAGAATTACCAGTGTCGGGTTCAGGATCAGTTTTACCATTTTCGGTGTGATCTTATCAACCAGAATCTCAATATAATGTGTGATCCATACCATCAGGATAACCGGAATAACGGAATAAGAATAAGTTGCTTTTATGATCGGCAGACCAAACAGTGTGATGGCCGCATCACCAGCTACCATAGTTACAAAGGTGGGGCTTAAGTAAACACCGGCAATAAACAGCGCCAGTGACTGGTTCACGCGGAAAACCTTGGCAGCATTTGCTGCGATCAGGAACGGCATGAAGTAGAAAGTAACATCTCCGATAAAACTGATCACCTGGTAGGTACTGCTTGTTTCTGATACCAGATGAAAAGTTGTCAGCAGGGTAAGTACAACTTTGATCATACCGGCTGCAGTCAGGGCAGGGATCATCGGGGTCATACATCCGGTGATGGCATCGATAACTTTTGAAACAACACTCTTTGAGCTGTCAGAGTTCGCTGCCGGTGCATCATCGGTAGGAACGCCTTTGTCTTCCAATGCCTTGTAAACAGCGTTTACTTCGTTTCCTGCGATAACCTGGAACTGATCTTCATGCCAGTTAACGCCGGAGATCTCAGAAAGCTTTAAGATCTCTTTCTCGTTGATCTTCGATCTGTCTTTCACATAGAAACGAAGCCTTGTCATGCAGTGGAACAGACGGGTGATATTATCTTTTCCGCCCAGCGCTGCAATCAGTGTGTCTGCAGTTTTTGCATAGTCCTTTTTCATTTGGGGACCTCCTTTAATAATAAATATTGAAATTTATATTAAAGGTCTTGCCTGAAAAGATACGCACATGGCACGTATTTCAGTAACAATCCATTAACACCTAATTTATAAAACAATCTCTTTTCACAGATTTTTCAGACGTTTATGGTCTTCTGTGATCTTCTGGATATGAATCGTCAGATACAGCATTTCATCCTCAGTCATAGCGTATTTATATTCCTCTTCCATCATAAGATAGATCATTTTTACACAGCCGTAAGCTTCTCTGTACTGCTCCTTGATGATCTTGAAAAGCTCCTGATTCTCATCATAGTGAAGCTCTTTATGAAGGAATCTCTGGGCAAAATATTTCAGATGCGTGAGAAACCGCTGATAATACAGATTATCCTCCTGAAATTCCATATTGTCATAATACTTCTCCACGATGTCCAGGATCTGATGTACGATAATGGAAATCTGATAGCTGTCCGTCTTGCCGCCATCTTCCGCATTCACAAAATGCAATGCAAAAAATCCTGCTTCATCTGCAGAAAGATCTACCTCGAACATCTCATTTACCTTTTTCAGTAATTCCAAGCCGATCTCATATTCCTTATGATAAAGCTGCTTGATATCCAGAAGCAGCATATTCTGAAGGCGGATCCCGTTTTCAAGTCTGGAGATCGCACCCATGATATGGTCGCTAAGGGAAAAATAAATACTGTCATTTAATTTCATCCCCTCTTTTTCCTTCACTTCATTTACAAAAGCTTCCACAAAATCCAGATATTTTTCCGGAATAGCAGTCAGATAACCCTGTATCTCCTTGCTGATCTGGGCATTTTCCGCAGTAAAGATCTTCTCGATCCTGGACTCCTCCACTTGCTGTCCTTTCTTTTTCTGAAAGGCAATTCCGCAGCCCTTTACAATAACTTCATGTCCCTGTCCATCCCTGGACAGTATCAGATTATTATTCAAAATCTTATGGATAACCATAGTCCTGTTCCCCCGCTGCCAGACAAATAAAAAAAGACCATTACAGTATATAGAAAACCTATTCCTATACTACTATAAGGTCTTGCCTGATGATAAATAAATATTTCAGTAACAATCCTTCTGATTCGTAACTATTTAATAACTGTACGTAATAGTATCAGAAAAAATATATGTTGTCTATCTGGAATATTTAATAAAATATTTATAATATTTTTGTGAACTTTGACAAAATCCCCTGATGATCCTGCCATACGGATCAACGGGGGATTTTCTGTTCAGCTTTTTATTCTTCAGATCTCTTTTCCCTTTGTCGCAACGGCATGTACAACAAACGGTACAAACAATGTAATAAACGCCGCATATCCAAGGTATGCATATCCCTTCTTAACAACTGTCATCAGACCGAACTGTGCGATGGCAAATGCCAGGAATGTAAAGATTGCTGTAAAAACTGCATTTCTTCCAAGGTGTCCCTGCACTTTTTTTGCCGAGCTGTCCATACGGCGCTCCACTGCATTTACACAGCGGGTCACAATACCGGAGATCATATTTACTGCTGTGGAGATAGCTCCAAGGATGATCAGCAGAGAAATGATCGGTGTCAGGATACCGGCGCCTACACCGTTCTGGACCAGTACCAGCATCGGTACCGATGCAGATGCCAGTTCACTTACATATGCAATGGCAAGAAGTCCGAGGATGGAAAGCTCCATAGCACAGAAGTTGCATACAAACATCCAGATCGCTGCTTTGTTGATCTGTTTTTCGTCCGTTACATCCTCCATGTGCTGGTACATAACAGAAACAGATGCCAGCTGGAAGAAGAAATAAAGGACTGCTGAATAGAGAGCCGGTCCAAAGGCTCCGCTCTCGGAGGAAAGTACAGTCATTTCTCCGGAGGACATAGTATGGATGGAAGCTGTGATATCGCCCCACTGTGCGATGATATTCGGAACAAGTACCAGTACAAGACCGATGATGATCAGCACACTTAATGTAGAAGCACATTTTCTTACGACATTGGTTCCGAAAAGCGCGATCACAAAGATAAATGCTGCAATGATCAGTGTACAGAGCCAGTACGGGATCCCGAACAGTGTCTGCAGTGTGGAACCGCCGGTTGCAAAGGCTGCTGCTGATGCAGTTCCGATCATGATCAGGTAACAGATCTCATAGAGATTAGACATAACCGGTTTCGTTTTTCCGTAAAGACTGTCGGAAAAGCTTCTGTAATCGTAGGTTTTGTGTTTATAAGCATAGCGCATTCCATACCAGAAAAACAGTGCATACAATCCCTGTGTCACTGCCGGCAGGATCAGACACCAGATACCGTAGTTGATAAAGTACTGATAGATCTGCGCTCCTGATGCGAATCCGCCTCCGAACTGTGTGGTAAATGCGACGAACGCAAGTCCCATAGCCAGAGGCATTTTACTTTGTAATGATTTATTCTGACTCATCTCTCTTTCCCCCATTTTTTATTTATTATATTCGATGACTTTTCCCGGATTCAGGATCAGTTTATCATCGAAAGCCAGCTTGATGGCTTTATAAAGAGCGATCATTCTCGGTCCCGCAAATTCTTCCAGAAATTCCAGACGTCCGTTTCCGATGCCATGCTCACCGGAAAGCTGTCCGCCCAGTTCCTTGGACAGTGCATACAGCTCTACCAGACTTGCGTGAGTGGCTTCCTTCCACTCCTGATCACTCATTTCCGGTCCACGGAGCATCTCTGTATGGATGTTTCCGTCTCCGCAATGTCCGCAGGGCTCTACACGAATGCCATGTGCACTTGCGATCTTTTTGGCTGCTTTTACATACTCTGCGATCCTTGCACGCGGAACAACCACGTCACACTCCTCCTGTGCGACAGAATCTGCTTTCATTCCTTCCAGGATCCCGCCTCTGACACTCCATACGGCTCCGGCACGCTCCGGTGTGCCTGCGATACAGCAGTCCAGGGCTCCGTTTGCCAGAGCTGCTTCCGCTGCTGCCTCCACTGCGCTGTCCAGCTCCTGTTTACTGGAAGCATCATACATAACGATCAACACTGCTTCTCCCTGTTTTACCGGGAACATTTTGTTTAGATTACGTTCTACGATATCGATCAGTTCTCTTTCCAGAAACTCGATGGCTGTTGGCACAAACGGCAGCTCCAGAACCTTCGGGACCATGTCTGCACATTCCTCAAGACTCCTGAACGGCATTACAAGGGTGCAGGTACAGGTCGGTGCGGGAAGAAGCTTCAGCGTTACCTGAGTCAGGATACATAAGGTTCCCTCTGAGCCGATCACCAGATCTTTTACATCATATCCCGTTGTGTTCTTCACAACGTTGGATGAAAAATTCATGATGGAACCATCCGGCATAACTGCCTCGATACAACGGACGAAATCCCTGGTCAGTCCATATCGTACCGCTTTCATGCCACCGGCATTTGTGATAACATTGCCGCCGATGGAAGCTGTTTTTTCGCCCGGATCCGGCGGATAAAAAAGTCCTCCTGCTGCAGCGGCTGCCTGGATATCGATGAGCAGTGCTCCCGGCTCCGCTGTGATGGTCTGGTTCTTTCTGTCGATTGGAAATATCTTGTTCATGCGCATCACAGAAAGCATAATCCCACCATATTTACAGGTTGCTCCGCCTGCAAGTCCGGTTCCTGCGCCACGGCATACCACCGGGATATTTTCTTTATATGCGTAAGCCATGATGGCTGAGATCTCTTCTTTATTTAAAACCTCCACATAAAGCTCCGGAGGAAAAACTCCGTACTCCGGCATCTCATCACGATAATATTCTTTTGCGATCTCGTCGCCGACCCATACACGATCTGAAGCAGTCACAGAACGGATGTAGTCAAAATCTTCTGAAGTCATTTTTTTATAGGGATATGCCATGACTTAATCCTCCTTCCGATTCTTTACCAGCTCTGTCAGCTCCGGTACAACCTGGTACAAATCGTCCACGATGCAGTAATCTGCAACATTAAAGATCTGTGCCTCCGGATCATTGTTGATCGCTACGATACAGTCAGATCCTGTCATGCAGGAGGTAAACTGGATGGCACCGGATACGCCGCAGGTGATGATCAGCTTCGGACGGACCGTTCTTCCGGAAAGTCCGATCTGATGTGCAACATCTCCGAATCCGTTTTCTACCATAGGGCGAGTGAAGGCAAGCTGTCCGCCAAGGGCATCTGCCAGTTCCCGGCACATTTCCACATCCTTTTCATTCCGGACACCACGGCCTGCTACTACCAGAACATCCTCTTCCTCAAGGCTCTTTACCTTATCAATGACCCTGGATGACAGAATCTTGATCCTGGAATCTGCCATTTTTTCATTTACCGGACATACGACCACCTGACCATGCGGGTTTTTTATTTTTTCTGCCTTGTCCATAACCTTATAACGGACCGTGGCAAACTGTGGCCGTGATTTGGTGATGCCGATCTGAGCCATGATATTTCCACCGAAAGCCGGTCTGATCTGGATCATATCGGTGTTGGAACGGATATCCAGAGTTGTGCAGTCTGCAGTCAGTCCCGTATGGAATCTGGTGGAAAGCCTCGGTGCAAGGGAACGCCCCAGCGCAGTAGCTCCGATCAGCACAGAGCTTGGTTTGTTTGCTGCGATACAGTCTGCAACTGCGTCTGTATAACAGTCTGCGCGGAAGCCTTCGAAGCCTTCATGCTCATATACGTACACATTGTCTACGCCATACGGCAGAAGCTTTTCCGCATTTTCCTTTGTTCCTTTTCCTCCGACGATCACACAGTTAACCTGATAACCGACTTTGACAGCCATCTTTCTTGCTTCTCCAATCAGCTCAAAGGTAACCGGATGAATCTCTCCTCTCTCCTGCTCCACATAGATAAGAAAGTTTTTCCATTTATCCTTGTCAAAGGATTTCGCCTTCTGCTCAAACCGGATGGCTTTCTCCGGGCAGTTACGAACGCAAAGCCCACACATACGACAGGCATCGCCTACAACAATTCCATTTCCCTCTATGGTGAGGGCCCCAAAAGGACATTTCTCCACGCATACTCCGCAGAGTACGCATTTGTTTATATCAAATTTTAAAAATTCCATGTTCCGTTTCCCCCTATATGATCTTCTTTCCGGTCAGGAGAGCAACAAGCTTGTCTGCTTTTTCCTTTGCAGTTCCTTCCAGATAAACCTGTTTTTCACTTTCCTCCGGCGCAAACATTTTTTCCACAGAGGTGGGGGAACCGATCAGTCCGTAACGGCTCAGATCCTGATCCGGCATATCTTCAAAGCTTAAGATCCGTACCGGACGGTCTGCAGTTGCCTTCTTTAATAAATAGGATGGCAGACGTGGCACGCAGGTATCCTTGTCAATGGTTAAAAGACATGGATACGGGATCTCGGAAACCTGGGAAACACTGACAAGATCCTGACGGACCTGAATGCTTTTTTCATTGACGTCCATGATCTCAGCTACCCATGCAGCATGTGGGATGGCCAGATGCTCTGCAATGGCCGGTCCAACCTGGGCTGTGTCACCATCTGTGGTCTGTCTTCCGCAGATGATCAGATCTGCACCGCCGATCACCTGGATTCCCTGTGCTAACGCATAAGAGGTTGCCAGAACATCCGCTCCCGCAAATTTTCGGTCTGAAAGGATCACGCCCTCATCAGCACCCATGGTATAAGCATCCCGGATCATCTCTTCCGCCTGAGGCGGTCCCATAGTAAGAACGATTACAGTTCCGCCTGTTTTTTCCCGGATCGCAAGGGCTGTTTCCAGTGCAAACAGATCATATGGATTAGTCCTTGTCTCACCGGACATTCGTTTCATGGCACCGGTTTCCGGATCGATATCAACCTTGGAAGTTGCCGGTACCTGCTTCATACATACAACGATCTTCATTTTCTATCTTCTTTCCTGTATTTTCGCTTTTATTTTTTGCTTTAAAACGTTAAACAACTGTATAAGTATAGCATTAACGTGGTGTAAAGTCGAGAGGGTTTTGGTAAATTCTGCACAAAAAAGCATTGAAAAAACTTTTAAGCATGCTATAATTACTCCGTTATCAAATAAAGCAGACATATGAATCTTTACAATATCACATCGATCAAAGAGCATATATGTAATGGAAGACATCCGTGCAATCTACAGAATTTTCAACAATCTAAAATATGAAATGGAAAATAATGGATGGGTCTATCAATGGCATTTAGGCGATGAACCTATAAAAGTAACTCACAAATTTAACCCTCCTGTAACACCTGAAGAATTTCAGCTGTTTGAAAAATATTTTCCCAATATGAAACTTCCTGCCTCATACAAAGCTTTTTTATCCTGTTCAAATGGCATGGAACTTTTTTGCGGAGAGGAAGGCAGTTCTTTAGTCAGCTGTACCATTTATTCTTTAAAAAGAGCGCTCAAAGAAAAGGAATCTTGGAATAGTACGCCTATTTTATCTGATCCGGAGTTTACATATCATCTTCCTGTTCTTTGCTTACAGGACATCGGCGATATAACCATGGATCTTCAGGCTGTATCAGAAGGCAGAGACGATTACCTATGCTATCCAGCTCCAGATACTGATCGTTTTAATATCCCTTTTAATGAATGGCTGGAAAGATATATCGTATGCCAGGGGCATGAATTCTGGTATTTTTTGAATCCATAAAACAGAAATTTTATGAATATTTTTCGTAAAAATACCCCGGAAACCTTACGGTTCCGGGGTATCTTACGTTTGGACACAATGTACCTTGCGGTACTCAATATATATTAAATTAGGATATTATACTAATTAACGATTACTCGATAACTGTAGCAACACGTCCTGATCCTACAGTACGTCCACCTTCACGATACTTTAATCCCGTTTTATCTCATATTTTTTATGGTTTTCTCTCCAAAATACAGTGAAAAACGGCTGAATTGCACCACCTATTTTGATTTGCCTGATTTCTTGGCACCGGAAAATACTCAAAAAATTTTCTTCTACAGTTGCTGGATTCTGCTCTGCCAATTTTATATTGCACCGACAGTTTCAGGCTGTTATAATCAGAACATGGGTGCTACCATAACGGTAGGCGGTTAGTCCTTCTCCAGAGGGACTGTGACCCTCTGATTACATAGAAACCTGTAAAGGAATCCAGTGGAAAGGAGGGCTAAGCCAATGAGTATTGTTGACTTCATAGCAGTAGTGAGCTTCGGCTTAACCTGCTTTAGTATCGGATATACATTAGGCAAAGATAATCATAAACCACAAAAATAACCGCCCTAGCCTGCAAACTGAACGGTTATTTTTGTAATCAATAAGTATGTGGACTAACCGTCTATCGGTAGCACTCTTTTTCTATAATCATATTAGCACGCATCTGTGGAAATGTCAAAAATTTTCTTCTTTCTCAACTACATCTATTTCCATACATTTTTACAACCTATTTCAAGTGTTCCTCAAAAATTGATTCGAGTTCCTTATTCCCCCTCAAGAATTCATACTCTTTCTTATTTTCAATTTCCGAATACAATTCACGAACAAAATTTTTTCCAAGTCCCGAAAAAGCTTTTCCCTGTGCAGTATCTTCATACCTGTAATACAAAGGGGATTGTGTCATATTCCAAGGCTTCTGTGATTCACTTAATAATCGCTTAATTAACTGGATACATTTTTCTACATCTTTTCGATATCCAGCAATCAGCAGATATGGAACTGTGTTGCCATAATTCCATAGTCCAAACAATGATATCATGTGATCTGTAATCTCAGCAATTTTCTCTGCTTTATCATGATTTCCTGTCTCTTCTTCCATTTCTATTAACTTATACAAGTAGCTTTGGATATTGATAACTGCCTGTAGCAATTTCCCTTCTAAGAATAATGCAGCAGTATCTGTTCCTTCCTGATGTGCTAATACACTTGTTTTCATAATCGTTGCATCAATTACAGTATCAGGAATTTTTTTCAAAAGGACATTTGCTTCTTCATATTTCTCCATTTGGACATATTTTGTTGCAAGTATAAAAACACTTGAATTTCTCACTCTTTCAACCTGACTATCTGCTGTTCGTTCCAGCCACTCGATAATAGCTGTATTATATTTCATTCGTTCTTCGTCATTAAGATCTGACAAAGTCAAAGATCCGTTCAGAACGGTTGCGATCGTATAAATTAATAAGTCGCAATGAGGATACTCCTGTATTTTACGAGATGCCATTTCAAAAGCCTTTGTAAAGCTGTCCAATGAAACTTCCGAAAGTTCATTCACAAATTGTCCAATCTCTTTTTCGGTCAATTCTTCACGAAACGAAAACAATTCATTCATATCAATTTTCAATAATCGTGCCAAAGCTGGAAGTAATGAGATATCCGGATATGTATTTCCCTTTTCCCATTTATTTACCGCAGGAGTAGAAACACCCAGATAATTTGCCACCTGTTCTTGTGTTAATCCCTCAGTTTTTCGATAGTTTTTTATCTGCTCACCAATACGCATTGTTCACACCTCCTGTCCTTATTTCCATTATAGCGTTCCCAATACATGTTTACAATTGAGCCTTTGTTTACTTATTACTTTCTTTTTTTAACTTTCAATTAATTTTCTCTAATATTTATATCATCAGCAACAAACTGCCCACAAATTTAAGAACGGACTACTAACCCTCAAACGACAGTGCATTACATTGCATCAGCTAAACCAACCTTGTTATCCTGAATCACCACTCCTTCATCTTCGCTTCATGCCTATTTTTCATAATTTGCAACTGGTATATAATGACAGGGATTAGAAAAATCACAGCAACTATGCCTAAAATAACAGACCGATTTACGGTAGCAAATGCCGCGAGCATAAGCATTAATAAAAGCCAGGGATTTCGCAAATTACTGTAATAATTTGCCCTATCTTCATAGGACGTATGAAGTTCAAAAGTTTTTCCATCATTTTCTTTTTCTACAATCAGCAATTCCCTGTTAAATGTTGTAGTGTTTGTTGCAATACGACCGCCAATTTCAGCCCACGGACGCCAGCGAACTTTGCCAACAGAATAATTAAGATTGATATTTTTATAGAATACGGAATATCCCATTTCTTCCAAGAAATCATGGTAATCTTCAGCATTAGCTTTTGATTTTTATCCTATAAACTCCACGCAATATTGAACTTGACCTGGCTTACATTTTTCAAATTCATAGAGTAATTTTCCCGTTCGAATAAGGCGATAACCTTTTTCAGCCATCTTATTCAGCCAGTTTTTCTGTACCGTCAATAGCCCACCAAAAAAACGATAACACTTTTTGCTCATAGTGTACCTCCTACAATTCCGCTTGCAATGCCTACAAGTTCACGAAGTCTGATAAGTTCTTTTTCAGCTATCTCCTTTCCTTTTACAGTGATAAGATACTCTTTTTTTCTACCTTCACTATCTCCGAAAAGCTCAATCCATCCCTTTTCCAGCATTGAATTTAATGCACCATATAAAGTGCCTGCTCCCAATGAAAGCCGCCCACCTGTTTTTTCTTCAATGAACTGCATGACAGCATATCCGTGTTTAGGTGAATAGAGTGAAAGCAAAATATAGAATGTCACTTCTGTGAGTGCACCACTTTTCACATTATCCCTCATGGCATTCCCTCCTTATTACGGTTACTGTAATAACTATATCAGTAACCGTAATAAAAATCAAGAGATGTGAAATAAATCTTAATAAGCCGGATAGTATTATGCTTTTCATGTTCAGTCCTTTACAAACAATACTTATATATAAAGTATTTCTCTCAACACCATTTCTTCTGCACTAGCTTTTATATTATTCATCAGTCTAACCCACTTCGTCCGATTCTGTACCTTTAATTCTTCAGTTACGCCCTGTTTTTCTGCCATCTATTCCATAAGCATTTCCACCTGCTCTCTGCTCTCCTGATCAATTTGATTCAGGTGTTCCGTCAGCTTTCCAGTCAACAACAAATATTGATATTTTGCTAATCTGTGTTCCTTCAGAAACTGTTTCCTCAGCATTCCATATTTCCCATATATCGGTTCTTCTTCATTCAATACCAAATCCGGCAAATAATAATCTCCATGCAAAGTATAGCTTAATCCGTTCTTTTCATCATAAATGTGTGTTTCCATAATCTTATCTCTCCATTTCTCTGTTTTTTGATTTAGTTTTCTTACGCTGCTGATTCTCCATCTCGCTTTTTTTCATTCCACATGCCAATCTTTCATGAATATTTCCCTTCGGCATTTGTTCCATCCGTCGATTTTCTTCCAGGACTTTCTCGTTTTGAATATCCTGCTGTACTGCTGTATCTACAATTTCTATTCCAAGAACACGCACAACACGATCATACCTATCAGAAACACCTTGTAATATATCTTTTTCTTCTGACAATTTCTGATTATCTTTACGTATATCATCCAGTTCTCTCTGAATAGCATTATATTTTTGTTTCACCTTTTGATATTTTCTCTTCCAACCTTCCACCTCTTTCGTGAGTTCTTTAACCTGTGCAGCCATCGCAGCAATTTTATTTTTCACCTGAGTAAACAGTGGTTTTATTTTCTTATCCCGGTAAGTTGTTGCACGTTCCAATGCACCAGCTTCTTGAAGTAGAGTTTTCACTGTTCCATATTCCTTTATTTCTTTGCTGACATTATCCATTACCGGCTGTAACCGTTCTCTGCGTTCTTCCAGGCTATGCAGATCTTTCTCGGCTTTTTCCGCACGCTTCTCAGCTTCCTCTTTATCTTTAACTGCCTGCTCCTTGTCATCTTTTAAAAGCTGGATATTGTGGAAACAATCCGTCTGAAACTACAATATCATCGTGATCCAGAACGTGCTGAACAGATCAAACATATCAAAGGCTGGTAAAAAAAATACTCCTGTGAATAGCAAACATTCGCAGGAGTTTCTTTTTGGCACCGTTTTGGCACCGCTGGTCTTATTTTTCAATTATAAATTTATCTGTATTTCATCTTGCTGATAAATGTTTCACTATTACTAACCTGATAAATTTACGAATAATTCTTTTCTTAGAGTACAGAAAAACCCCGGAAACCTTGCGGTTCCGGGGTATCTTACGTTTGGACACAACGTTATCTTACGATAACAAATCTATATTCAGATTGTATTACTCGATGATTGTAGCAACACGTCCTGATCCTACAGTACGTCCACCTTCACGGATAGCGAATGTAAGACCCTGGCTCATAGCGATCGGATGAATCAGCTCGATTGTCATCTCGATGTTATCTCCAGGCATGCACATCTCTGTTCCCTCTGGAAGGTTGCAAACACCTGTTACGTCTGTTGTTCTGAAGTAGAACTGCGGACGATAGTTGTTGAAGAATGGTGTATGACGGCCACCCTCGTCTTTAGTCAGAACGTAAACCTGAGCTGTGAATTTTGTATGGCATGTAAGTGTTCCTGGTTTAGCAAGAACCTGTCCACGCTCGATCTCGTTTCTCTGAACACCACGAAGAAGTGCTCCGATGTTATCACCAGCCTGAGCCTCATCAAGAAGTTTACGGAACATCTCGATACCAGTTACAACAACTTTACGAGTCTCTTCTTTGATACCAACGATCTCAACCTCATCAGATACGTGAAGAACACCAGCCTCAACTCTACCAGTTGCAACTGTACCACGTCCTGTGATGGAGAATACATCCTCTACAGGCATTACGAACGGTTTATCTGTGTCACGCTGTGGGTCTGGAATGTAGCTGTCAACAGCATCCATAAGCTCCATGATCTTGTCGCCCCACTCGCTGCTCGGATCCTCAAGAGCTTTAAGAGCAGAACCCTGGATAACCGGAATGTCATCTCCTGGGAAGTCATACTCGGAAAGAAGCTCACGGATCTCCATCTCTACGAGCTCAAGAAGCTCCTCATCGTCTACCATATCACATTTGTTCATGAATACAACGATGTAAGGAACACCTACCTGACGGGAAAGAAGGATATGCTCTTTAGTCTGAGCCATAACACCGTCTGTAGCAGCAACAACAAGGATAGCACCATCCATCTGAGCTGCACCTGTGATCATGTTCTTAACGTAGTCAGCATGTCCTGGGCAGTCAACGTGTGCATAATGTCTATGCTCTGTCTCATACTCAACGTGTGCTGTAGAAATTGTGATACCACGCTCTCTTTCCTCTGGAGCCTTATCGATATTAGCGAAATCTGTAGCTGTGTTTCCTGCTACTCTCTCAGACAGAACTTTTGTGATAGCTGCTGTTAAAGTTGTTTTACCATGGTCAACGTGTCCGATGGTACCAATGTTACAATGCGGTTTTGTTCTCTCAAACTTAGCCTTTGCCATTTTAAAATGTCCTCCTTAAAAAACTTGACTCTGTAATCAGAGCATTTTTTCAGATTTAAACTTGCTAACCTTGATTATATTGCAAACCAAGGTTATTTGCAAGCATTTTATTTATTTATAGTGGATCAGTCCTTCTTAGAAAGGATCTTCTCCTGTACAGACTTCGGAACCTGCTCATATTTCTCAAAGAACATAGAGTAGTTACCACGTCCCTGTGTTCTGGAACGAAGGTCTGTAGCGTATCCGAACATCTCGGAAAGCGGAACATATCCATGGATCATCTTACCGCCGCCGATATCTTCCATACCCTCGATACGTCCACGACGGGAGTTGATATCACCGATAACGTCACCCATGTAATCCTCTGGTGTAGTAACTTCGACCTTCATGATTGGCTCAAGAAGAACCGGAGCTGCTTTCTGCATAGCATCCTTGAATGCAAGAGAACCTGCAATGTGGAATGCCATCTCAGAAGAATCGACTTCATGGTAAGAACCATCGTATACATTTGCATGTACACCAACTACCGGGAATCCTCCGAGGATACCAGCTTTCATAGCTTCCTCGATACCTTCGCCAACTGCCGGGATGTATTCCTTCGGAATAGCACCACCAACAACTGTGGACTCGAACTTGTACAGCTCTTCTCCGTTGGCATCCATAGGCTCGAATTTAACTTTACAGTGACCATACTGTCCACGACCACCAGACTGTTTAGCATACTTGCTGTCTACATCAACAGGCTTGGTGATTGTCTCTTTGTAAGCAACCTGAGGTGCACCAACGTTAGCCTCAACCTTGAACTCACGAAGAAGACGGTCAACGATGATATCCAGGTGAAGCTCACCCATACCAGCGATAATGGTCTGTCCAGTTTCCTGATCTGTATGAGCACGGAATGTCGGGTCCTCCTCAGCAAGCTTAGCAAGTGCCTCACCAAGTTTGCCCTGTCCAGCTTTTGTCTTAGGCTCGATCGCGAGCTCGATAACCGGCTCCGGGAACTCCATGGACTCAAGGATTACCGGATGCTGCTCGTCACAGATTGTATCACCTGTTGTAGTGAATTTGAATCCGATCGCTGCAGCGATATCACCGGAGTAAACCTTATCCAGCTCCATACGTTTGTTAGCGTGCATCTGAAGGATACGTCCAACACGCTCTTTTTTATCTTTTGTGGCATTCAGTACATAAGAACCGGAGTTCATTGTTCCTGAATAAACACGGAAATAAGCAAGTTTTCCTACGAATGGGTCAGTCATGATCTTGAATGCAAGAGCGGAGAACGGCTCATCATCAGATGAATGTCTCTCAACTTCGTTGCCGTCAAGGTCAACACCCTTAATAGCCGGGATATCTGTAGGAGCCGGCATGTACTCAAGGATTGCATCCAGAAGTTTCTGAACACCTTTGTTTCTGTAAGCGGAACCGCAGCAAACCGGTACTGCTGTACACTCACATGTAGCTTTTCTGAGAACAGCTTTCAGTCTGTCTACAGAAGGCTCATCTCCCTCAAGATACTCCATCATGAGGTCATCATCCAGCTCGCAGATCTTCTCGATCAGCTCTGTATGATAAAGTTCTGCATCTTCCTGCATATCCTCCGGGATATCAACGATAGAGATATCGTCGCCCTTGTCATCATTGTAGATGTATGCTTTCATCTCGAAAAGGTCGATGATTCCTTTGAAGTCATCCTCTTTTCCGATCGGAAGCTGAAGGCAGATAGCGTTTTTACCAAGACGAGTCTTGATCTGCTCTACTGCACCGTAGAAGTTTGCACCAAGGATATCCATCTTATTGATGAATGCCATACGAGGTACATTGTAGGTATCAGCCTGACGCCATACGTTCTCTGACTGCGGCTCAACACCACCCTTAGCACAGAAAACGCCGACAGCACCATCAAGTACACGAAGGGAACGCTCAACCTCAACAGTGAAGTCTACGTGTCCTGGTGTATCAATGATGTTGATACGATGCTCAAGAGCACCTGGCTTTGGTTTGCAGTTCTCCTCAAGAGTCCAGTGACATGTTGTAGCAGCGGATGTGATTGTGATACCACGCTCCTGCTCCTGCTCCATCCAGTCCATTGTCGCTGTACCTTCATGAGTATCACCGATCTTGTAGTTAACACCTGTGTAATAAAGAATACGCTCTGTAAGAGTTGTTTTACCAGCATCGATATGCGCCATGATACCGATATTTCTGGTTCTCTCTAATGGATATTCTCTTCCTTCTTTTCCAGCCAATGAATTTTCCTCCTCGAATTAGAAGCGATAGTGAGCAAATGCTTTATTTGCCTCAGCCATCTTGTGCATGTCTTCTTTTCTCTTAACGGATGCACCTGTGTTGTTCATTGCGTCCAGAAGCTCATTAGCCAGTCTTTCTTCCATTGTCTTCTCGCCTCTCTTACGTGAGAACATTGTAAGCCAACGAAGAGCAAGTGCCTGACGTCTGTCTGCTCTTACCTCGATCGGAACCTGATAAGTAGCACCACCGATACGTCTTGCTTTTACCTCGAGAACTGGCATGATGTTATTCATAGCCTCTTCAAATACTTCAATTGCTGGTTTACCAGCTTTTTCCTCTACTCTGGCAAATGCGCCGTATACAATTTTCTGAGCAACACCTTTCTTACCGTCTAACATGATGTTATTGATAAGCTTGGTAACCACTTTGTTATTGTACATCGGGTCAGCCAGAACGTCTCTTTTCTGAGTATGTCCTTTACGTGGCACGTTACTTCCCTCCTTAATCATATTGATTATATCATCGGTACTCACGCAGTAAAACTATTGCATGTTCGCACTGGTAAGGTCCTATATTTAACCCGCAACCGACAGGGTATATGGAATACCGTACAAATCCTTATAGTCTTCCGCTGTAATACATTAGATGAATAATATCTTTGTAATCCTCCTGATTATCTGCAATCAGGAAGCGGCGTAGATTTCTGATCTACTTAAATTATTTTTTAACTTTAGGTCTCTTAGCTCCGTATTTGGAACGAGCCTGTTTTCTGTTAGCGACACCTGCGGTATCAAGAGTACCTCTGATGATGTGGTATCTTGTACCAGGTAAGTCCTTAACTCTTCCTCCACGGATAAGAACAACGCTATGCTCCTGAAGGTTGTGACCCTCTCCTGGAATATAACTTGTTACCTCGATACCGTTGGAAAGACGAACTCTGGCGATCTTTCTAAGAGCTGAGTTAGGCTTTTTAGGAGTAGCTGTTTTAACAGCAGTACAAACACCACGTTTCTGTGGAGCAGCCTGATCAACTGCTTTCTTTCTTAAAGAGTTGTATGTTTTCTGCAGAGCCGGTGCTGTAGATTTCTTAACAGCTGTCTGACGGCCCTTTCTTACTAACTGGTTGAATGTTGGCATTCCATTTCACCTCCCGATTTATTTCTCCATGGGCTTTCCCATGGGGCCTTGCGGTTGCTATTTACAAATTACGGCATGCGAAAATATAACGTTTCATTCGCACGCTTGCTCATTATAGACCGTAAATACAGGGCTTGTCAAGGTGTTTTATGAAGAATTTTTGCTGATTTTACAGGGGTTTAACACAGTTTTCTTCATAGATGTCACAACCTGCCGGAAATACCCATTTTTCTTCTGCTGATATACCAGAGTATTCCCAGTATTCCTGCTATTAATATAGAAAGAACTGCTCCCGCCTGCAGCCCCGGAGTCCGATATTTCATAGTAACCGTATGTGTCCCGGCCGAAAGCTTTACACCGGTAAGCCCCTGGATGCTTTTCCCATAGACCTTTTTCCCATCTACATAAATCTGCATATCAGGATCATAAAATATGCTGAGAAGGAGCATTCCATCCTTTGCTGCAGCTATGGTACCCTTTCTATTCTTCAGATCCATCTGCCGGGAAGAAAGCATTTCATAGATCTCATCCAGGTCCGATTCCCGGTAAGTTCCCAGAACCGCTTCCTGCATTCCGGTTTCCGCAGTTACATGCACAACCGTATCCGTATCATAAGTGCCAAGATCCAGGAAATTATTATTCCAGTAATCGGATTTCTGCTCCTGGCCATTGATCGTTACAGTTTTCGGCTCTGTTCCCGGGATATAAAGATACCCATGCTCTCCTTCTTTCAGCGAAATATCAAAATCCACAGTCCCAGCCCATACTGCTTCTGAAGACACCGTCTGCATTTTGTACAGTCTTTTTCCCGCAATACCGCTGAGCAGCCGGTTCTGAACCTCAAGTGGATCTGTTCCTTCCATTGCATAGTCCAGTACGGAATCACTGACCATATATCCGGATTTCAGTGCTCTCGGATTCTCATAGAGATCAAAGGACTGGCTTTCTCCGATTTTTTTATAAACAGTATGAAGCTTTCTTGTATTCCTGCAAAACAGATATCGTATTCCCAGAAGCATATCCGTCACTTCCGTAGATCCCGCATACTGAAAACGATTTTCCAGATTTTCAAAGCCCATGTTTTTTACAAAATCCCACATTACCTCTGTATTAGTAGAGGAATACATAGATATCCCGTTCAGCTGATACAGCATCTCTTCATTTCTCACAAGAGGATTTACGATAGCGGCACGGTAATCCACCTGATCCACACCGGCAGATTCCAGTAATCCACAAACCTCCTGCTCACTTTCCACATAAATATCACGGTTTGCGGTTCCATTATCTGTAATACTGACGATTCCGTGAATTCCTGTCTCTGCAAGGATCAGCACTGCCAGCACCAGACATCCCAGCTTTCGGATCTCCACACAGCAGAAGGCATGACCGGACAGTTTTCCACAGATATACCGTTCCGTCCACATAACCAGAAAGAATACTGCAAGAACCCCTGCTGTAAGCAGAAGTCCCCAGATATTTCCGCTTTTTATCCCCACAACGATACAGAAGCCCTCTGCAGCGATCAGTCCGGCAAAAATTCTTCCTGTGCTTTCATTTTCCACATTTCCCCATGCATCACAGGACATTTTCAGCAGCAGAAATATCAGGATGAACACAAAACGATTGGGGATTCCCACAGGTTTATGCAATCCGTGAAAAAGCAGATTCAGCGCTGTGATATGGATCCCCGCAAAATACAAAACGATCAATATACCTGTTACGATTTTTTCTGCTGTGCGGATTTCTTTATTCAGAAAATAAATCCCGGCAAAAAGCAGCACTGCACAGCCACAGTAAAGGTTCACATCTCCCTGGTCGCCGGATTTTACAAAGGACAGGGAATCCTCGAATAATGCGCCCAGCTGTTTCCAGATATCTCCGTACACTCCCGAAAGTCCGGTGCCTGCCTCTTCCGCCGCTGCAGTTCTGGATACCGCAGCAATTCCGGGGATCAGTGTGATTCCTGCAAGTCCGTCTCCGGCAACAGACGCCCCGGCAAATTTCAATAATGAAAAACGGATTTTCTCCGGCCGTCGACCGGATTCTGCCGCAGCCAGCTCTGCCAGATAATAAAAAGCAGCAAATGTGCATAACATAAATCCCATATAATAGCTGGTTAAAATACAGTACCCCAGCACCAGACAATACCCTCGCCATTTTCCGGTATGCACCAGCTGTTCAATAAGATATACAAGCACCGGAAGAAGCATGATACAGTCCAGCCACATCACATTGCTGTAATAGCCTATAAGAAAATCAGACAGTGCGTACATACAGCCAAGAGAAACTGCCATACTTCCTCTGCCCGGATATTTTTTCCCGGAATACCATGCCATGGATACGCTGCAAAGCCCTGCCTTGATCAGGATCACCGCAGTGACAGCCTCGTTTACATACATGAATTTCATAAACAGCAGTATTAGGAAGCTGAACGGACTGCAGAGATAATAGCAAAACAATCCGTAAAAATTATATCCCATGGCATGTGCGGACCAGGTCCAGCCCGTTCCCTTTCCAAGCTGCTCTGAAAGTTCCCTGTAAAAGGCTGTATACTGATGGACTCCATCTACCACCAGCGCCGAATTTTCTCCAAAAGGATAAACACCCTTCAATGCAAAGCCCAGCGTAAAGATCAGAACCGGAAACAGAAACGCCAGGAGATAAATCCACCCTCTGTTTCCCTTTTTTTTGTTTTTTTCCGCTTTCTGTATTCTTATTGGTCTCATTTCATTTCCTCGTCTGTCTGCAGTAATTCCAGGCTGTTCTGTTCTGGACAGCTGAATTATCTATCGGCTGTTATTTTCTGAAATACTGTTATTTCTTTTCCGTCGTTTTTTTCTGATCCTCTGTATTCTGTAAATCAAACATCTGCGTTTTACTTTATCGCATGCTCATAAACTTGAACATTTTTGCAAAACAGATCATAGCATGTTTCCTACTGTATCATGTTTTTGTGAAATTACTGCGAATTTTTTCAGAGCAAAAGAAAAAAGCTGTCACATCATTGGAGACACAGAAAACTCCGCCGACGTAACAGCTTCTTTCTGAAGGAATCTGTGTACGCTGATCCACAGATCTCTTCATGGGTGTAATTATTAACTTTATGTGATGAGTTTTTAGTTCCCGGCCTGTATGATACGGATATTCACATATCCTGAGGTGGCTGTTTACAGGTTAAGAACTATTATGGATATATGATAGCATGGCCATATACATTTGTAAAATTGATATTTCGTGTTTATAATATAGAATATTTTAATATTTATCAAACGGATAAAAGCCTCTACCACACGGTAAAATCCTGTTTTTATAAAACGGTATAGCCTCTGGATTTCAGGCAGGATCTCACTTCCATGATATCCTCGGTATGGAATACCATGATCGGCTTGCCGGAATCACGGTTAAAGGAGAGGTACAGATAATCCACGCTCACATTACTGTCCTTCAGTGTAAGAAGCAGATCATTCAGATTTCCGGTCTTATCCTCAACCTCCACTCCGATCACCTCGATCACGTGGCAGAGATATCCGGCAGCGATCAGAGCCTCCATTGCCTTATCCGGCTCCGAAACTACCATTCGTACGATTCCGTACTCTGCGCTGTCATTGGTTACAGAGCCCAGAATGTTGATATCCTCATCCTTCAGGATACCGGTAATGTTCTGCATAACACCCTTTTTATTTTCTGCATAGATGGATAACTGTTTCAGCATGATAAAATCCTCTCTTTCCTATGTGCTTTATTTTGCTGTTCTATCGTATGATAAATCTTCGCACATCTTATCAGGTATGTCAACCAGAGCAAGCCGGATAATAACACAGACCTTCATATTTTAGTTTACCCGGCTCCTTGACACTGATATTTTATGATCAACATTTAACCCGGCCCGCCTGTTCACCGCATGTGAGCATGGAGATATTTTTCCCTAGTAGCGATACCTCCCCGGATATGTCGCTCCTGCTTGTTTACATCCAGTACCTTGCGAACTTCTATGGCCAGAGCCGGATTGATCATTTTCAGGCGTTCTACGCAATCCTTATGTACCGTACTCTTACTGATCCCGAATTTCTTAGCTGCCTGCCGCACCGTAGCCTTTGTTTCAACAATATATCCTGCGATCTCAACTGCACGTTCTTCAATATAATCCTTCACTGCCAAGCCCCCGAAGACGCTTTTTTACAGTGTATGCGGAGGCTTTTTCAGGTATGAGCCCTATTCTGCGCAAAGCTCCTTATAATAATTTAATTCTTTTTCGCCTGCTTATAAAGCACAAGACAGACGATCACAAACACAACCGTAACCGCTACGGTAAGCGGAAGGATCATAGAAGAGCCCGCCCCGAGCAGAAGGCCAAATCCCTGTCTCAGCGTCAGGATTCCAAAGATGGAAAAAATAACAAATGCAACTATATTGAGGATTCCCTCCGGTGCCTTGCTTTTCAGAAGATATCCGATCAGAAGTCCGATCACATCCGCTGCAAAAAGTCCCAGTGAACAGGCAAGCCATACCACAACCGCTGAACTCAGTCCCTCATTGGCACCAAATGTAATTGCGGTAAGCTGTGTCTTATCCCCCAGCTCCGCAACAAAAAATGTGCAGAATACAGACAGCGGTGCAAATCTGATCTTACGATCCTTAACATTCTCTTCCTCATCATCGTCACCCTTCAGTGTTGTCACCGCAAAAAACAGGAACGCTGCACCTGCGATCAGACGGATCAGCCAGGTAGGGACCACGGTACTGATAATACCTCCTGCAAGCACTGCCAGTCCGTTGAGCACCAGGACAGCAACACCGGTTCCAAGCAAAATATCCTTCAGCTTGAACCTGGAAGTCATTGCCACCAGCATCAGCTGTGTTTTGTCACCCATTTCCGCAATAAACTGGGTAAAAAGCACTTTCATAAATAACAGCATTTTTCTTCTCCTTTGCATATTCATCCGCTCCGGAACCATAAAAAAAGACCCACGTATACTCTATCTCTGTAACAGAAATAAAATATACATGAGTCTCATTCTTTAAGATTTGCCAGGTGCATGCACCAGTATGTTGACAAACCACGTCTACACGCGAATTACTCCCTCACGGAATTGATTTTCGTCATTGTAGCAAAGTTGAGAAATTTTGTCAATAGCATTAGAAAGCTCCGCCTGTGCTGTACAAGAGAACCGGCGATTCATGCCGACACCACTAGAAATCCCTGCCTGCACCGCCACCGCCGAAGCTTCCTCCGTCTCCCGAGCTTCCGCTGTCGTAGCTGTCATAATCATCATCTCTGTCATCATCATTACCGGAACTTCCGCCGCTGCTTTTCCCCCTCTTCCCAGGATCCAGCTCAGCGGAAACAGGGAATTAAAGAGCCGGTGCAGTACACTCATACGGCTGAAATTCTTTTTCCAGTAGTCTGAGGTATCCTTTCCCGACAATTTCATTATCAGACCCTTCAGAATCAGAACCATAGTTACGATAAGAAATACAGGCAGCATCACGCACAGCAGATATGCGCCCACCATGAGCAAAGCCAGCAGCACAGCCATCCGTCCGATCCATTTTTTCATAGGATATTCTCCCTCTAGCCGTTCTTTCATTTCATCAGAACAATGGTCTGATCTTATCACTCTGCCAGCATATCCCCTACATCCGGCGTATCTGCTGCTGAATCATCGGCCTCTGCTGTTTCCACAGCTTCTTTACTTCCGGCAAGCCCATTGTACCAGAGCATACAGGATTCCACCAGGAAAACTCACCTTTTCGGTCAGAATTTTTCTGCCATTTCCATAAGTCCCTGATATATTTTTTCGGAAAGCGGAATGGAAACACCAAGTCTCTTCGCTTCTTTCACAATATAGCCACTGAAGGTTTCCAGCTCCGTCTGTTTTCTCCGGATGCGAAAATCTCTCTGCAGGGAGCTGGTTGCATTATCTGCATGTACATGGCGGAATTTATGGATCACCTCATTGATGTGCTCATCCGTCAGCGCAACCCCCTTGGCCTGACCTACACTGGCAGCTTCCCATACAAGCTTCTCATACTGCTGCGCTTTCACCGGATCTCTGCGGAGCTCCCCGATGGTATTATCATAAAAAGCAGTCATCACATTAAAGGCACAGTTGAGGATATACTTTCTCCAGATCTCCACCTCGATATCCCCCTGATCTTTATAGTCAATATCTGCACCTTTCAGGATCTCTGCCACTTCTGCAACCTTCTTCTGCTGCCGTTCATCCGCATCTTTTATTCCAATACAAAGCCACGTAAACGTATCCTGCTGGGAAATGGAAAAATCCTCATTGGCAAAAGCCACCGTATAGATCAGCGAATCCACAACTGTTCCCTTACCAACCAGACGGCGGATGTTTTCTCCCGGGTCCACACCATTCATCACAGGAATGATCACTGTGTTATCCGTGACCATGTCCCGGATACTTTCGCACACCTCAGCCAGAGAATAATTTTTTACACAGATAAAAATATAATCCTGCTGTCCCATATCCTGAATTGGCACTACCTGCTCTGGCTTTGCCACGATCTCACCCTTATAATCACTGTGGAGCACCAGGCCTTTTTTCCGGATGCTCTCTGCCCTGGCGCCACGTGCAACCATCGTCACATGCGGATACGCCTTCGCCAGCAGCCCGGCTATGTAGCCGCCAACACCACCAATTCCGATCACTGCGATCTTTTTCTCTTCTGTATTCATATTTTCTGTTTCCTTTCCTGCTGTTTCTCCCTAAAAACTTACCCGCCCCGGAAAAAATGTGGATATTCACGGTCCACATTGACAAACAGCATGGATATTCACAATCCGCATTCGCTACCTGCTCATTGTATCAAATATTCCCATACATTTCCAGAAATCAATTTTCAGTAATATCCTATTCGAAAAAAATACAGAAACTTTTTATCCCGTCTTTTTTTGTCCCGGATTCTGGTGTATACTGGATATAAATTTTTTACGAAAAAAATAAAAATGTGAGGTGACAAAAATGGATACCAAACCCGTTTTTCACGGAAGTGATATAGAAAAGATCTGCAGCTACTACAATCTGAAAAAAGAAAACATCGTCAAATTCGGTGCAAATGTCAATCCTCTGGGACTTTCCCCAAAAGCCGGCAGAGCCATTGCAGAACACGTGGATATCCTTTCCTCCTACCCGGACAGAGAATACACATCCCTTCGGAATACGATTTCCAGCTACTGCAATATTCCCGCTGATTTCATCCTTCCGGGAAACGGCTCCAGTGAGCTGATCTCCCTTCTGATCCAGGAGCGTGCCCCGAAGCATACTCTGATCCTTGGACCTACCTATTCTGAATACTCCAGAGAGCTCTCCTTCTCCGGAAGTACCCAGGAATACTACCACCTTCAGGAAAGCAATGATTTCGAGCCGGACATTCCGGATCTCTGCCGGAAGCTGGAGCAGGGCTATGATTTTCTCATCCTCTGCAACCCCAACAATCCGACCTCCTCTGCCATCACCCAGGAAGAGCTTCGCAGACTTATCGGTTTCTGTGCAGAAAAAAATATCTTCGTGATGATCGACGAAACCTATGTGGAATTTGCCCCGGATATCAACGCCATCACCGCAGTTCCGCTGACACGGGAATTCACCAATCTCATGGTACTCCGCGGCGTATCCAAATTCTTCGCCGCTCCCGGAATGCGCCTGGGCTACGGCATCACCGGAAATATTGACTTTCTTGCAAAAATGCGCGAAAAACAGACACCATGGTCACTTAACAGCCTTGGTGCCTTTGCAGGAGAGATCATGCTGCAGGATGAAGATTATATTAAAGAAACCAAAAATCTGATCCTTTCCGAGCGCGACCGGATGATCCGGGAACTGAGGGATACAGACACCTACAAAATCTATCCCGCCTATGCAAACTTTATCCTGCTCCGGATCCTGAAAAACGGACTGACCTCCTATGACGTATTTGAAGCCTGCATCAGACAAGGCATGATGATCCGTGACTGTTCTTCCTTCCAGTGCCTGGACGGGGAATTTGTACGATTCTGTATTATGATGCCGGAGGATAATTCACGGCTTGTTAAAGTGCTGAAATCGCTGTAAAAGCTCTACAATACGATCCGGGATTTCCGGATCCCCTGTTTTATGCCTCCGGTGCCTGACAGACATTTCTGTCAGGCATTTTTTTACCTGCATATTTTTCTGCAAAGATCACTCCAATATGGTGCGCTCATATATGCGCATTTGTCATTAATTTATTTTTTCTAAATATAAAAAAGAGTTGTTGCCGAACAGATGATCACTCACACCTGCCATACAACAGCTCTTTTTTCATTTCATATCTTCAAAATCAATCCGTCATTCAACTATTTGCTCATAACAAAGCACTTTTTCCCAAGTTTATCAAATTAAATTCAACACCTTCATCGCATTACTCTCCGTCACAGCCACAACCTCCTCGCAGCTGATTCCCTTAATCTCCGCAATGGTCTTCACAACCTCCGGCAGATACAGGGAGCTGTTTCTTTTTCCACGGTTCGGCACAGGTGCCATGTAGGGGCAGTCGGTTTCAAGCAGGATCTGATTCAGCGGCGCATACTCTGCCACCTCTTTCAGCTTCCGGGAATTCTTAAAAGTAACCACTCCGCCGATTCCAAGATAAAGTCCCATATTCAGATACTCCCTTGCAATCTCCTTACTATAGGAAAAACAATGGATAACTCCGCCATACATCCCATCCTGCATATATTCTTTCACAATATTCAGCGTATCCTCTGCTGCATCACGGCTGTGGATCATAAACGGGAACTTTTTCTCACGGGCGATATCCATCTGCTGGCGAAATACCTTCTGCTGGAGAAGATGCTCTTCCTTCTCCTTATGCCAGTAATAATCCAGGCCGATCTCGCCTACAGCTACCGTTTTTTCCATGTCACAATATCTGCGGATCTCATCCAGCACAGCTGCATCCACCTTATCCGCATCATCCGGATGAACACCCACTGCGCCATAAATAAAAGGATACTTCTCAACCAGATCATAAACCCGGTCAAAATGTCCCACAGAAGCACACACATCCACAATATGCCCGATCCCGTTCTCCTGCATACTATCCAGCATGGCAAAACGATCCTCATCAAAAGCCTCATCATCGTAATGTGCATGAGTATCAAAAATCATAGCTTTATCCACAGTCATCTCATCACCGACGGAAACTTTTCCACCTTTCAGCACTCTTGTAAACACACCTTCCCGGGGCATGATGCACTCACCCATCTTCTGAAAAATAGCACAGCCATTGTGGCACTCCTTTCCGATCTGAGTCAGCTCCAGCACAACCTCACCACAGCGAAATCTGGTGCCAACCGGAAGCTTTGCAAAATCAATCCCTTCCACAACCAGATTCTCACCAAAAGCACCATCCTCAACCTCTGCGCCCTTTGCACGAAATGCATCGATCTTTTCACCGGAAAGAAGACTCACCTGCCGATGCCACTTTCCGGCATGAGCATCCCCCTCAAGCCCCCAGTCCTCCACAAAAACCGCAGACCCCACATTCCTCTTCTGAGTCCCCTTCTTCTCACTGATACAAACCGCAAGTACTTTTCCCATAACAGACTCCTATTAATCACACATCATTACCAAATTTATTCCTATATCACACCAGCAATATTGATTTCCAAAACCTACCACATGTAACTCTCAAGCCTCAGGAATTATGAATCGCTGGAGATGAATTTTAATCATAAAACCTACCACATCCAACAACCAGCCCAACGGAGGCAGGGCCAGTACGGTGACGTTAGCGGAGCGGCCGTCGAGAGGCGAGTATAGCTGCTGCCACCGAGCGCCCTGTTTGAGCCGCAGGCGAGTTGGCGCGAATGGCAGCAAACCAGCGACGCAGCCGAACAGGCCGCGCAGCGTGTCACCGTACTGGCCCTGCCTCCGTTGGGCGTCCGTTTGTTAGTCTAAGTATACACCACACACTACCGTCCGCATTCTCCAGCATCGCCGGTCAAAATCTCAATCCCATGCCCCAACGCCTCAATAATAACCTCCAGGCACTCCCTGACCGCCTTAGGACTCCCCGGCAGATTAACGATCAACGTCCCCTTCCGGATCCCGGCCGTAGCCCGGCTCAGCATCGCCCGCTTCGTGATCGTCATACTAAACGCCCGCATCGCCTCCGGAATCCCCGGCACACGCCGCCCGATCACATCCTCCGTAGCCTCCGGTGTCACATCCCTCTGAGAAAACCCGGTACCACCCGTAGTCAAAATCAGTTCAGCCAAACCCATATCCGCGATCTCAGCCATCCGGCTCCCAAGCATCCCACGGTCATCCGGCAAAACATCCACAGAAACAACCTCATACCCGGCCGCCTCCATAATCTCCTTCACAGCAGGACCACTAAGATCCTCCCGCTCTCCTCTGTACCCCTTATCACTAGAAGTGATCACAGCAACTCTCTTCATCACTCAACCTCCGATCTGAGCCATACAAAGCTTCTCCGTCTTATCATCCTTCTGTTTCTCCAGGCCTACGCCAAAAGCATGCCCGTCCGGTTTCTCCGCCAGAGCCTCCAGGATCACAGCCTTCAGCACCTCATCCGAACCACCACTGCGGATCACCTCCCGAAGATCCCTTCCCGCCGCATACTGCAGACAGGTCTTCAAAAAGCCCTGAGAAGTCAGCCGGATCCGGTTACACTCCCCACAGAACTTATGGCTCACCGCGCTGATAAACCCGATCTTTCCGGAAAAACCATCCACATCATAATAATGACACGGTCCATTCCCAAGGGGCTCCCCAACATACGGCGAAAACCGCGGAAGCTTTTCCCCAAGGATCCGAAGCAGTTCCTCCTCCGACACCCCATGAAATTCTTTTCCCATTCCAATGGGCATCATCTCAATAAACCGCACATGCACCCTGTGATCCCTGGCAAAAAGCGCCACCCGGCAGAGATCCTGCTCCGGGATCCCAAGAGGCACACAATTGATCTTCAGCGAAATCTCCGGATACTTCATTGCCTCCGAAATCCCTTCCAGCGTCCGCCCCAGTTCATCCCGCCGCGTGATCCTCCTGCTGCAGGCCTCATCCAGCGTATCCAGGCTGATATTCAATCCGTCCAGCCCCGCCCGGGCAAAATCACTCATCTGATCTTTCAGAAGCACACCATTTGTAGTCAGAGTCACCTTCTCGATCCCCGGCATATTTTTCAGTTTTTCCACCAGCTGAGGCATCCGCGGCCGTACAAGCGGTTCCCCGCCGGTCAGCTTGATCTTCCGGATACCCAGCTCTGCCATCACCCGGCAGATCCTCAAAATTTCCTCTTCCTGCAAAATGAGGGAGCGCTCCACATGCTGCACTCCCTCCTCCGGCATACAATAAACACACCGCAAATTACATCTGTCAGTTACGGAAATCCTGAGATAATCAATATTTCTTCCGCACCTGTCTATCATTATTTTTCCTCAAAACGGAAATCTCCGCTTTTGCCTCCTGTTTTTTCTTCCAGATGGATATCAGACATAACCATGTGCTTGTCAATTGCCTTGCACATGTCATAAATGGTAAGAAGCGCCACCTGAACACCTGTCAGCGCCTCCATCTCCACGCCTGTTTTTCCCTCTGTTTTTACCGTGCAGAATACACGGATCACTCCCGCATCCTCATCGGTCTCAAAATCCACAGAACACTTCTGGATGGGAAGTGGATGGCACATGGGGATCAGCTCAGAAGTACGCTTCACACCCATGATACCTGCCACACGGGCCACACCAAGTACATCACCCTTTTTCACATTTCCGCTTTTTACCGCAGCCATGATCTCCGGGCTTACCTGAATGGAACCCGTGGCTGTTGCCGTACGGTGAGTGACCGGTTTGTCGGACACATCCACCATAACAGCATTGCCGTTTTTATCAAAATGATTCAATTCCATATCTGTCTATACTTAGCAGATCTCAGCGCCTGCAGGCATCTCTTTCTCCGGTACCATCAGGGAAAGATTTCCGTCTGCATCCTCTGCACAGAGGATCATACCCTCGCTGAGGATTCCGGCAAGCTTGGCAGGCTTCAGGTTTGTAACGACCATAACCTTTTTGCCCACCATTTCCTCTGCGGAATAATGAGCCTTGATTCCGGATACGATCTGACGAACCTGACTTCCGATCTTAACCTGAGAGCAGAGAAGCTTTCTGGATTTCTTAACCTCCTCACAGGCGATGATCTCACCAACCTGGAACTGCAGCTTCTCAAAATCATCGAAAGTGATCTCCGGCTTTGCCTCGATATCAATCACGTTCTCTGTTTTCTCCTCTTCTACCTCTTCCTTCGGCTCTTCTTTCTTTGGATGAAGCTTCTCAACCTTCTCAAGAACCTCTTTCAGGTCAAGTCTCGCAAAAAGAATCTCCGGTTTGTCGGTTACGCGGTTTCCTGAAGGATAAAGACCAAACTGCTCCATCTCCTCAAGAGTTCTCTCGTTTGCGTTGAGCTGTACAAGAATACGCTCTGTTGTACGCGGCATAAAGGATTTCAGAAGAGATGCACCGATGCAGATTCCCTCAACCAGGTTGTAGAGAACTGTTGCAAGACGATCCTGCTTTGTCTCATCCTTTGCAAGTGCCCATGGCATTGTCTCATCGATATATTTGTTGCAGCGTTTGAACAGAGAGAATACCTCTGTGATAGCATCTGCCACACGAAGCTTGTCCATTTTTGCGGAAACATTCTTCGGAACCTGAAGGATGAAGCTCTTAAGATCCTCATCAACCGGCTCAGTAACATTCTTATTCTCAACGACTCCGTTAAAATATTTGTTGGACATGGAAATTGTACGGTTTACAAGATTTCCAAGTGTGTTTGCAAGGTCGGAATTCAGTCTCTCAACCATCAGCTCCCATGTGATCACACCGTCATTCTCAAATGGCATTTCGTGGAGTACAAAATAACGGACAGCATCTACACCGAAGAACTCAACCAGCTCATCTGCATAGATTACATTTCCTTTGGATTTACTCATTTTTCCATCGCCCTGAAGCAGCCACGGATGTCCGAATACCTGTTTCGGAAGCGGAAGATCCAGAGACATCAGGAAAATCGGCCAGTAAATGGTATGGAAACGGATGATATCTTTTCCGATCAGGTGAAGATCTGCCGGCCAGTATTTGTTGAATTTATCGCTGCTGTTTCCGTCGCAGTCATAGCCGATACCTGTGATATAGTTTGTCAGGGCATCCAGCCATACATATACAACGTGCTTCGGATCGAAATCTACCGGGATTCCCCATTTAAAGGATGTTCTGGATACACAGAGATCCTGAAGTCCCGGAAGAAGGAAGTTGTTCATCATCTCGTTTTTACGGGACTCCGGCTGGATGAAATCCGGATGTGTGTTGATGTAGTCAATAAGCTTATCTGCATATTTACTCATTTTGAAGAAATATGCCTCTTCCTTGGCAGGTACGCATGGACGTCCGCAGTCCGGACATTTGCCGTCTACAAGCTGGGACTCTGTGAAGAAGGACTCACATGGTGTACAGTACATTCCTTCGTAATGACCCTTGTAGATATCTCCCTTTGCATACATTTTTTTGAAGATTTTTTTGACCTGCTCTTCATGGTCTTTATCTGTTGTACGGATGAATTTATCATAGGATGTGTTCATCAGATCCCAGATACGTTTGATCTCGCCGGAAACGTTATCTACGAATTCCTTTGGTGTAACACCAGCCTCCTCAGCCTTCAGCTCGATCTTCTGGCCATGCTCATCAGTACCTGTCTGAAAATATACGTCATAACCCTGCTGTCTTTTAAAACGTGCGATCGCATCCGCAAGAACGACCTCATAGGTATTTCCGATATGCGGTTTACCGGATGTGTACGCAATGGCAGTGCTGATATAATATCTCTGCTTTTCCATCTTTTCTTTCCTCCATAAATATAAAAATAAAAAACGTCTTCTCATACCATAACGATATGAGAAGACGAGTTATTACCCGTGTTACCACTTCTTTTCGTTCCTGCCTCGCGGCAAAAACCTCATCAGGTACAGCAAGCTCTATACCCTTCCGCTATAACAGGCGGTCCTGTCACTGCCTGCCGGTGTCCGTTAAATCGGACATTCGCACTTCGCTTATCGCGTTTAAACCGGTTCAGCAATGCCTCTCCGAAGCCATCTTCCATCTGTGCCTGCACATCCCTCTCAGTCTCGGAACTCCTGCATAAAGTGAACCTTTACCATTCACTCTGCCGCAGATCTATGACATCAACTGCGTCACAGCCTGCATCTAAAAAGTCCTCCGGGGATTTCCCTGTAGTACGGTGTACACATGTACTCTCTTCTTCCATGAGTTTTCCATATGGGAAAATCGTAACACATTTCCAATGGTTTGTAAACGGGGAATTTCGATACTGTATTACATTCTCCTCTGCCTGTACATCCACCGCCACGCCATCCGGAACGCAATGGTCGTCAGCGTCATTCCTGCTGCCATGCTCACCGCAAAAAGGATCGTATAGATTCCGTCTTTCTGGAATTTTGCCCAGTCCTTCATCAACATCCAGTTCATTGTCCGGTAAAGTGCTGCTCCCGGAATCAACGGAATTGTCGCAGAAACCAGAAATACAGTTACCGGCGTTTTATGAATTCTTGCCATACATTCTGCATACAAAGTAATAGCTACTGTTGACCAGAAACCGCACACATACGGACTTGGCGTTATGAACTCTACTGCCAGATATACAGCCCAGGACAGACATCCACCCAATGCCGCAAACCAGAGTTTTTTTCCATGGATATTAAATAATGCCGCAAAGCCGAGGGATCCTGTGAAGGATACGACCAGCTGTATGATTTCCCGCATGTTTTCCTCCTGAATAAAATCATAACTACTCTCAAATACTCCCATCATCTGCTGCATTTCGCTACTCCGCAATTGATGCAGTATGTGAACTCCTCATTCACTGCTTATTGCTTTTCGCAACCTTCAAGAGAACTTCCCTGATTCGGTTAAAACAACAGATTCGCCACCGTGAAACCAAGGCCCACGACCAGTGCCAGCAAAAGCGCCTCCATACATCGGATCAAACCTGTAATGGTATCTCCTGAAAACATATCGCGCAATGAATTGGTAAATGCAATTCCCGGTATCAGAAGCATGATATTTCCGATACTGATCAGATCCGCATGATGTCCAAGCCCGATCAGAACTGTAAGATTGGAAAGTACTCCGCCGGCTCCGCAGCAAAGAAGCACTGTCAGCAGCGAGTTTAATGCACCTTTTTTTACAAAAGCCTCAAACAGCTTCAGGGCGATACCAATCAGCGCAGAAGCAATCATATCGTTGACATCTCCTCCGAAAAACACGGAAAAAGAACCTGAAATTACAGCATAGATCAAAATCTGCGTTTTAAAAGAATATCCTTGTTTATCCCGGATCTTTTCCAGCCCCTTCTGGATCTCCTCCGGCTTCGGCCGATACTCACAGATGTATCTGGAAAGCTGGTTCAGGTCATCCAGCCGTCCCAGATCATTGGACATTCCCGGCACACGCCGCGTCTGGGTGCAAATACCGAAATCCTCTCCATAAATAGTCGTCACAATACTGGATGTGATAGAAAAAACATCTGCCCGGGTGGCTCCATATGCCAGGCAGATCCGCCGTATGGTATCTTCCACACGTCCAACCTCTGCTCCGCAGCAAAGAAGCTGTTCACCAATTGTCATCGCATAATATAAATACTGTTCCGCTTCCTCCCGCGTCATCCGGCATCCCTCACTTTCCTGCTTTATTTCATTTTTATCTATTTTAGGACACGTAAATATTAAAATCAACAAGGATTTTTTGTCTTAATATTCATTTCTTCTATATTTCCTCAAAGTAATAAGCAGATATTTTCGCTCAAAATAAAACACCACCCGGACAAAAAAGATATCTATCCCTTCTGTCCGGATGGTGTTTGTGTTTGAAAATCCAATGCTCTGCTCAGTTTTTATTTATTTGAAATCTAATAGATCTTATGCAAGTTTTCCGCCAAGTTCACGGCAAGCTGCAAGTCCTTCATCATCAGGTGTGTTGTTTACAATGAGTCCTTCATCATCAACAAGCTCTGCGCCTGCGTCTTTTGCTCTGCCGCACCATGTTCTCATCCACTCTCCGTCGCCCCAGTCATAGGAACCGAAAAGCGCAACTTTCTTACCGGAAAGTTTGCCTTCCAGATCAGAGAAGAATGGCTCGAACTCACCATCCTCAAGCTCCTCATCTCCCATTGCCGGACAACCAAGTGCCAAAACATCATAAGAGAGAGCTTTATCTACATCTGCATCTGCAACTTCCATGATCTCAACATCCGCACCAGCTGCTTTTGCACCTTCCTCAACAGCCTGTGCCATTGCCTCTGTGTTGCCTGTGGAAGACCAGTAAATAATTCCTACATTGCTCATCTTAAAAACCTCCTGTTTTTAAACTTTATATTATACGCACATCTGAGATGTACAGAGATGCTTCATACCAACAACCTGCAAAATCGAATACCCCGCACGGATCTGCGCCGCAGTAAACTCCCGGCACTTATCATAGCTGTCAAAAATCCTGCGAGCCTGCTCCACATCATCATAAACCTTCCAGTAACCACACATCTTGCAGCCACTGCCTCCGAACTTCCGGAAGCCCTTCACGTCTTCAATGGGATAACCCAGGAAAAGTCCGATCTCATGAGGAAACTCCGTCTTATGAAAAAATCTCTCCTTCAAACGGGCGATCATCTCATCCAAAGAACTATCTATATTATACCCATCCTGAAGCAAAAGTTTCCTGGCTTCATCCTGCTTAAGATATTCCTGCAGCATATCCGGCCGATACACCAGAAGAAGATAATGCTTCCTGCATCCACAGATGATCTCCATACGGATACCTTCCCGTTCAAGACTCTCCTCATAATCCGAAATGATCTCCGGCAGCTCCGGCATTTTTTCCTTGGAAAAGGAAACAAGATTCGCCGGTTTCATTCCCATTAATACAGGGGAACAATGATAACCCATGACAGATTCAAATTTTTCACAAGTCATTTGCATTCTTCTTTACATATTAGTTAGATTTCTCTAACTGTTGTAAATATACTACCGAAGTTAGTCTCTGTCAACTTATTTTTATAAATTTTCACCGAGAATTTTTACTGATAAAATCCTATCATTAAGGGCACAATATTCCTTATAACAAACACTCTGTCAGACATCCGACTGCCAGTTCTCACCATTTAACCGAATCAAGTAAGTCCTCTGCAGGGTTGTAAATATCTCCTACACCTGCAGCGTAAAAATACTCATTTACATCCAACTCATAAAATGAAAATATTTCAGGATAATCATATCCAAACCTCTTGACAAACTTCCCTCTGTCATGTATTATAATATCAGTAATAATTACTATTACTGATAGGAGGAAACATTATGGCAGCACTTAAATACAGCCGTCAGCGAGAGTCCATCAAGGAATTTCTGAGATCCAGAACAGATCATCCAACGGCAGATACAGTATACGAGAATCTTCGACAGATCTACCCGAACATCAGTCTCGGAACTGTCTACCGTAATCTTTCTCTTCTCAGTGACATCGGTGAGATCCGGAAGCTGACCAATTTCGGAAGCGCGGATCGCTACGATGGAAGGGTTGCACCACACTCACATTTCATGTGTACCAGATGCAACCGGGTGATCGATATGCAGTCAGACAGCCTTAACGGAATTCTTGAACAGGCAGCTGCAGAATTTATCCACGGAAAAGTCTTTGACGTAGATGCAAGCTTCTATGGAATCTGCAAGGAATGCCTGAAAAAGAAGAAAAACAAGCTTGACAAAATAAAGACCACATGATACTATAAAATAGCAATAATTACTATTATTAATTTGGAAGAAACAAAAACAAACAATATATTTCAAAAAAGAAAAGGAGATCATTACTATGGCTAAATGGGTATGTACAGTATGTGGATATGTTTATGAAGGCGAGCAGGCACCGGAAGCCTGTCCAGTATGTAAAGCACCAGCTTCTAAATTCCAGAAACAGGAAGGCGAGCTCTCATGGGCAGCTGAGCATGTTGTAGGTGTAGCTAAAGGCGTTAGCGAGGACATCCTTGCAGACCTGAGAGCGAACTTCGAGGGCGAGTGCTCTGAGGTTGGTATGTATCTTGCAATGGCTAGAGTTGCTCACAGAGAAGGATATCCGGAAGTTGGTATGTACTATGAGAAAGCAGCTTACGAGGAAGCAGAGCATGCAGCTAAATTCGCAGAGCTCCTTGGTGAGGTTGTAACAGACAGCACAGAGAAGAACCTTCAGATGCGTGTAGAGGCTGAAAACGGCGCTACAGCAGGTAAATTCGACCTTGCAAAACGTGCGAAAGCAGCTGACCTTGACGCAATCCATGACACAGTACATGAGATGGCTAAGGACGAGGCAAGACACGGAAAAGCATTCGCCGGTCTGCTTAAAAGATACTTCGGTAAATAAGAAATCCGCATAAAATAAGGATTTTTTAAGGGGGAATCACAGAAGTGATCCCCCCTTTTTTCGTACAATCTTTATTTAACTGTAACTTTACAGGTTGTCCTCTTTGAGCCGCTTCGGATTGTGATTGTTGCGGTTCCTTTTTTCAGACCTTTGATCACACCACCGGATGTTACTGTCGCGATTTTTTTGTTGGATGATGTGTATGTAACTTTTTTCTGGCTGGTTACAGGAGTGACTTTAACTGAAGATGCCAGTTTACGGTAAGTAGTTCCTTTTTTGAGTGTCACAGATTTAGTGCTTACAGTAATTTTCGAAGTTTTTACTGCTCCTCTCTGTACGGTAACTTTAAAAGATGCTGACTTTTTGCTTGCAAGAATAACCTTAACTGTAGTACTTCCTGCCTTTTTACCTGCTGTCAGTCTGAAAGTTCCCTTCTTTGTCACAGAAGATACTTTTACGATTCCTGTATTTCCGGATGTCACTTTTGTAACATAATCACCTTTCGCCAGTCCGGCTGCTTTAAATGCAGTGGTAGACTGACCTGCTTTCATTTTCAGGGAAGATGCAGTCAGGGAAATCGTCGGTTTCAGTTTGGCAACTGAAGCTTGTTTCCTGAGCACTTTGCCGCACACTTTACAATGACTTCCTTCCTTCTTTCCTGCCTTAAATACTGTCGCTGCAACTGCTGCATCTTTTACAGCGGTATGTTTTGCCGGAAGTGTTACGGTTCTTACACCATCACAGGAAGTACATTTATCGGTTCTGCTTCCTTTTGACGTACAGGTTGCCTGAACAGTTTTTACTGCTTTCCAGCTGTGACTGTGTTTTGAACTGTTTTCTCCAATCTCAAAATGTTTTCTTACAAGCCGCTCCCACTCCCCGTTTTTGTTTTTTCGCATGGCAGACAGTGCAAGCCTTGTATTATCCTCGGACTTTCTCGTCATGATCGGAAGCTCCTGGCCGGAAACTTTCTGCATATTCCATGCTTCATCATCGTAATCATATTGCAGTTTACCGGATTCTGTATCCTTCCAGCTCATCACTACGATTTTTATATCATTTCCTGTAATCTCAACGGGATCGCCTTTTCCGTTTATATACTGAACCAGTTTTACTTTTAAATTGGCGAAATTAATAGATTCTCCAACAGCCGGATTAAGCAGCTTTCCATTCTTATCTGTCAGATTCTCCGGTATCAGCATAAATTCGCTGACTTCAAACCATATATCTTTTCTGAAGGCTTCTTTATATTCACCGGTTTTATCCAGAAGTTTTACTGCTACATAACAGCAACCAACACCGGTTTTATCGTTGGATTTAATTATAAGCTTCTTTCCAGCCGGAGAAACTGTAGCTTCTGCCAGTTTTGATTGTTCTATGATTTCCAGCTTATAATCTTTTACCGGATGCTGGCCACTGGTTTTATCCAGTATGTCTGTCACAATGGTCGTTTCATTGTTCGGCAGCATGGCTTCATTTCCTGCTGTGCCTTCCAAATCGTATGTCAGATTATAAAAGCTTTTTTCCTCACTATCATCACTGTCATGACCACTGTCACCGAAGTTTCCACTGTCGTCGCCATTATAACCGGGTAAAGTATCCACCTCATACATCCGTCTTGCAATCTGGTGCCAGTTTCCATCTGCACTTTTTTCCATTGCAGTAAGCCCAAAATATGTGCCATATCCTGATGTTCTCTCAAGGATTGGGAGCCCTGCCCTGGAACATCGATCCATTTCCAGCCGTCTGTATCATAATCAGGGTACACTGTGTCTGTACTTTCATCTGTCCATGAAGATATTACGATTTTATAATTATCTCCTGTTACCGGAATCGGGTCTCCTTTTCCATCTTTGTAACGGACAAGCTGCGGCTTCATGTCTTTTGCTATATCCAACTGCTGACCTACTTCAAGGTTGATTTCATTACCACTTGTATCTGTGATTTTTTCCGGCAGGATCACATACTCACTGATGTTAACCCAAAACTCCCTTTTTGCCACTTCAGTTCCATTTATGAATGCCGTTGCGGAAATTCTGGCGTCTCCGGTTTTATTGCAAACATCCAGCACAATATCCTGGCCATCTAATGATACGTCTGCCATTTTGACACCATTTCCACCCGTTACCGGAGCAACTTTCAATTCATATGCAGAAACATCACTATAGCCAATTGTATCAACCAGACGGGATTTTATTCTGACACGGCTGTTCGGCAGTAAATCCTGGCTTCCACTGGCACCTTCAAATATCAGATTAAGCTGATATTGTTCATTTGCTGCAGCAGACTCTCCAGCTTCTGAACCGTCACTGAAGGCCTCCTGGTTTTCGGTGTTATCCCCGAATAGCTCCGTAGTTTCTGATGCGTTTTCTTCTTCTGCAATTTCTTCTTCCGCATTCTCTGCATCATCCTGAAGACTTAATTCCTCATCGTCTTTCAGATCAGGCACTGAAGCTGCTTCCCCTGTTGTTTCCGAGTCATCGTTCTCCTGAACTGATTCTTCTGTCTCTGCAGTTTCCTGTCCGGTATCTGCTGTCAATTCCTCAGCTGCTACCGGTATGGCTGCACCCATACTCTGTGAAAACGTAAGTGTTGCGGCCAGAAGCATTGCAATCCTCTTTTTCTTCATATGATTCCGTTACTGAAAACTTATAAAAAGTTATAAACTTCTATGTTTCATTCCTACTTCAACGAGTATGTTTTTGATGATATAAATATCTATCTACTCACAAGTTCTTGTACTCTCCATAGGCGTAAATTCCGGATTAACGTACCCGTACATATTTGCACTAACGTTTTAGTGTTAGCTTGCAGCTCTTTCTCCATAAGTCTTGAGATTTATAGATGCCTGAAAATCTCTGTCAATGACATTTCCACAATCACATTTATAAATTCTGTCAGATAATTTCAAGTCTTTTTTAATGTTTCCACAGCAACTGCAAAGCTTTGATGATGGATAAAACCGATCAGCCACAATAAGCGGAATCCCTTTATCCCTGCACTTGTGTTCAAGCTGCTTTCTAAACTCAAAAAACCCCTGATTCTGAACTGCTTTTGATAAATGTCTATTTTTCATCATTCCACTAACATTCAAATCTTCAATACAAATAAATCTTGGTTTTCGACTTACAATTTCAGATGTAGTCTGATTCAAATAGTTCTTACAGATATTTGTTAATCTGTGATTTCGTTTTAATAAAAGTTTTTCCTTTTTGATTACATTATTTGTTTTGCAGTAACTTTCTCCTTCTTATTTTTCTCGTAAGAGCGAGAGATACTACGCTGTAATCTGCGTTTCTGTTTTTCTAGTTTCTTTACTTTCTGACTTTTATTGATGTTCTTATACTTAGCTCCATCAGAGCAAATAGCCATATCTTTGATTCCTAGATCTATACCAATTCCATCATCATTAAGTTTTTCTATGCAATCAGGAAATTCCACACATACGCTGATCCACCAGTTCAACCCATCAAAAGATATTCTCGGATTCATGTATTTAGCATCTGTAGGAATACGACCATGCTCTGCAAGTCTTACCCAATTTAGTTTTTGTTTATTTCTTTTCCTGCTCGAAGAAAATCCTTCAAACTTAACATGAGTATTGCTGAATTGTATCTTAACATTATCCTGATAGAACTTCGGCATTGATCTCTTTTTTGACTTGAATCTTGGGAATTTCTGCAAACCTTTGAAAAAGTTCTTATAAGCAGTGCAGGCATCTTTGATTGCCTGTTTGGTTACATTATTTGAAATACTCAATAACCATGCGTATTCATCAGAATGTCTAAGCTTTGTAAATTCTTTTCTGAGTTCTGCATCTGAAATGAATTTTCCGCCTTTTTCATAGTTTTCTATCTCCCTTGCCAAAGCCCAGTTATAAGCAAATCTTGAAGCACCTGCGTACTGAAACATCTTAGTTTTCTGTACATTGTTTGGTATCAACATTGCTTTTATGGCTTTTACCATCTACTTCCTCCTGTATCAGTTCCCGGATAAGTTTCTTAGCTTTATTCGCTCGTTTTCCTTGTAATTTGCAACTGAATACTGTGATCATCTGAACCAGATCTTCAACAAGTTCCTGCTGTTCGGATTTTTCAGTATTATCAATAATCTCAATCTCACAATTATAAAGTGAAGCGATATATTCTATCAATTCAAAACCAAATCGCAATAGCCGATCTTTATATAAAACAACAACCTTTTCAACCTGATTTTAAGATATTCGCCTGATCAATTCCTGGAGTCCTTTTTTCTTATAATTAATTCCGGAACCGATATCACTTATTATCTCAAATGGCTGTCCTTTTGCCAGAAGATATGTC
Source organism: Blautia massiliensis (ex Liu et al. 2021) (assembly GCF_052064225.1). Classification (NCBI taxonomy): domain Bacteria; kingdom Bacillati; phylum Bacillota; class Clostridia; order Lachnospirales; family Lachnospiraceae; genus Blautia; species Blautia massiliensis (ex Liu et al. 2021). Next base: position 121,165 of record NZ_JBQHWA010000002.1, read on the forward strand.
TTAACATTATCAATCTGTCGTTCCAGATCATCTTTCTGTTTATGGCTGGAAACGCGATAATATCCAATTGTAATGCGATTTTTAGGCTTTACATTTATTACCTGGTTGAGTTGCTCATCAGAATAATATCCATAGCCGCTTACTGTAGTATGATGCGGATGAAGTTTTCCATTGGCATCCCAATTTCGTAATGTCTGGGCGGATACGCCTATAATTTTTGAAAATTCAAGTATAGAATAATATTTACTCAAAGCATCAACTCCTTTCAATAATATTCCACTCTAATATCTTATAAAACTCAACATGTACTTATATGATTTTATAATTTATATTTAACTGTTAATACCCCCCATTTTCGTTTTTTCTATCATGATTATACTATATTCATTGGAGCACTAGCTATTATATTCTTCCTTTATATAAAAATATACAGAGCAAAAAATGACTACTGCTCTGTATATTAAAAAGATATATCTACTGTCGCGGAACAGGATATTGTGCACCCATTGTCCAGTGTTTTGTAAAATCAAGGGTTGGATAAGCGGCGTTGTACGATCATTGTCTTCAATTGCCTTAAATCGCGTATACTGGCTTTCTGCTGCGCCATATGCTGATGTTGACCCCAGATAATAACAATCAACAATATATGCACCAAAATAATTCTCTTCCGTGATTCCATATAAAGTTATTCCAACATTGACACAATTCTGGATAACTGAATCTTCGTCTCTATTGCATCCTGCTAATCCATTACGTACATTACCTGTATTCAATGAATTGTATATCTTTCCATCCCAATTATACGCTGCAATCCCCCCTTCATACTGAAAAGACGTTGTATCATCTTCTTCACACTTAATCCGCCCATAATTTATACTGTGACCAATACTTCCATACCAGTTGTATTTCGCAATTCCTCCTGCATACTCTTTGCCTGTAATTTCGCCATAATTTGTACAGTTCTTAATTTCTTTATGATTTTCAACGCAAATACCTGCTGCACTGGCATTACGCGTCTGGCTGTTTCCAAGAATATCTGTATAATGTCCATTCCCTGTAACTTTAGCATAATTTGTACAATTTGAAATAGTGCCAAGGTTACCGCTTACAATTGCAGCTACATCTCCACCACCGAAAGTACTTATATTCCCCTTTACAATACAACCAGCTATTGTTCCATAATTATCTACTGCAACAGCACAGGTACGTGTATTTTCACTTTTAATATTGCAGGAATCGAATATTATATTTCTTATTGCACCAAAATTATTATTAAATAACGGTTTGTTCAAATTAATGATTTTATGTCCATTTCCCTCACCTGATTCCGCAATTCTGTCAGATACTCTGAGCATTTCACCTGCTCGTTTCCGTAGGTCATCTGCAGATCATATTCCAGCGGAATCCAGGTTTTAATATCGGATTTGTTGTGCTGGACCAGGCACATTTTCATGATCTTCAGAAGATCCGCCTCAAGAAACTATCACAGACAAAATATGCCATCAACGTGATCCGCAAGGAATGCTCCGCAACGCTCTCCCGCCTGCCACCGGAAGTAGAACTATGACGCACCGCATCCTTTAACCGTTCTGCAACGGAAAGTACTTCGATCAGTTTTTCTGGTTTCATATATTTTGCGCTCCTTTTTCTGTTATTATAGCAACCGTATAAATCAACTATTTTCTGCTAATATAAAGCAAATAAAAACATTCCAAAAAGCCTTGAAATACCAGCGCTCAGAGAGTTTTTGAAGTCACGAAAAAAGGAACCGGCCTCCCCGGTTCCTTTTTTTATCATCTCTACATACTATATCCATCCAGATATACTGCTGATACATAATTTTTGCTGGTATTCTTATACAATATCTGCAGATAATGTTCTCCATCCAAAATGACTGTGCTTCCATTTTTGATCTTTCTCTGTCTTCCGGTTCCGTGTTCACTGTAATATATTGCAACTATCTTGTAGCCCTTCTTTGCAGTGATACATACTTTTGCCTTTCTGGAATAACCTTTTGTAACCGGGACCATGGTCTTTTTATCAAAGGATTTTTTATAATCTTTTCTTCCGAATTTGCACACATTTAACGGATTTGAATAATTATGTACCGTAACTTTAGATTTGAAAGAATATGTTTTTCCATTCTTTCTTTTTACTTTGAAGGATATGATAGAAGTTCCTGTTTTTTTTGCCTTCAGCGTAAGGGTATAATCATCCAGAAACGGCATTTTTTTTACTGATACCACACTGGTATTACTGGATTTCAGCCCCAGAACTTTGTCGGAGCTGACAGAGTTTATGATTACATATCCGATTTCCTCACCCTTCATAAGAGCGATCGACTTATGAAATTTGAGTGTACCCGCCGCCTGCGCTGTGACCGGTGCTACTGCAAGATCTGTCACGATAAATGTAAGTGCCAGAAATAACACCAATAATCTCTTTACTGCTTTTTTCATTACTTTTTCCCCCTTTTATAAGCATTTTGGACTTATTCCATACATATTAGTATACAAGAGTTATTCATATTCAACAACCTTTTTTCTGAATTTTCCGCACACTATCTTCCCGAACCTTTGCGCGAAGCTCTGTCAGATATTCTGAGAATTTCACCTGTTCATTTCCGTAAGTCATCTGCAGATCATACTCCAGCGGAATCCAGGTTTTAATATCAGATTCATTGTGCTGGATCAGGGCTTCCAGCTTGTCCAGAGCTTTATAGATCCTGGCCTCCAGAGTCTGCTGCTCTTCCATTTCCTGATAGAGTTCTGACATTTCTTTATTGAACGGCTCCGGCAGAGTCTTCACCCATTCTCCCAGCACATCGGCTTCTTTCTCCGAATCCTTATCCGTTTTTTCAAAGGCCGGGATATCACCGGTAAAAGCTTCTCCCAGATCATGGATCAGGCACATTTTCATAATTTTCAGAAGATCTGCCTCAGGAAACTCATCACTGACAAAATATGCCATCAGCGTGCTCCTCCAGGAATGCTCTGCAACGCTCTCCCGCCTGCCACCGGAAGTATAACTATGACGCACTGCATCCTTTAACCGCTCTGCAACGGAAAGTACTTCGATCAGTTTTTCTGGTTTCATATATATCACGCTCCTCTTCTTTTTATTATGTCAACCATCTAAATCAGCTATTTTCAGCCTATCTTATATAGCTGTCCATAAAACCGTTATAGCGTTTTCACTTTACTATACCATAATTTCCCAAAGAACAGACCCCCAAAAAACATTCTCCTTACTTCTGCGCGCTGACATTTCCCATCCCAAATAAATTTGTCCAAGCTAATTTCTAAAAAAACTATAAACCATATTGCATTTTTCTCCATAAGCGTCATAATGAAATTATAAACAAAAGAAAGAAGGTGATTGCCGATGGATATCACGGTGTCGGATGAGGTCTCACAGGAATATCATGCGCTTGTGAAGAACATCCTCTGTAACAGAGAGTTCCTGAAGCTGAGCCTGTACACCCACCACCAGTGGACCACACGGCTCATGCACAGTATCAATGTTTCTTACCTCTCCTGGTTCATTGCCAGGAAGCTGGGATGTGACGAGAAAGCCGCCGCAAGGGCAGGACTTCTCCACGATTTCTGTCCCTATGACTTCAGGGCGGAGACACCGACCGGTGAGCATCAGGCGTTTTATCACCCGAAGGCTGCCGCAGACAACAGTGCCGCACACTTTGATGTCACAGACAGAGAGCTGGATGCGATACTCTCACATATGTTCCCTCTGGGACCTCTTCCACGCAACAAGGAAGCCTGGATCATCAGCTTTGCCGATAAGGCCTGCGCTATTGCGGAAGGCTGCCACATCGCCATTGCACTGGCCAGACGCAACCGGATCGTCATCAATCCGGCATAATTTCCACACAAAAAACAGGGCCGTCTCCACTTCTGACGAGCCCTGTTTTTGTGTGGAAATTTATTTTATGGTAATACTTTGCAGATTACTTTCTACATCTTAGTTCTCTTTCACAATAACCTTATCCAGATGCCAGATATCATCTACATACTCCTGGATAGTTCTGTCGGATGTGAACTTACCGCTGCATGCTGTATTGAGAAGTGCCATCTTAGCCCAGCGTTTCTCATCCTTATATGCTTCCTCAACACGCTTCTGTGCCTCTGCATAGGAACGGAAGTCGCCAAGGATGAAGTACTGGTCAGGTCTCGGCATGTTGCGTTTGTCGAGAAGTGAATTGTAGATGTCACGGAACATCTCTGTATCGCTGGAGAAGGTTCCGTTGATCAGCTGCATCAGTACCTGACGGATCTCCGGATCTGTGTTGTAGATGAAGTCCGGATCGTAACCGCCGTTGTTCTCATAGTTGATGATCTGGTCGGAGCTCATACCGAAGATAAATGCATTCTCCTCGCCAACCTCCTGTACGATCTCAACGTTAGCACCATCCATGGTTCCAAGTGTCGGAGCACCGTTCAGCATGAATTTCATGTTACCTGTACCGGAAGCCTCTTTACTTGCTGTGGAGATCTGCTCGGAAACATCTGCTGCCGCAAAAATGATCTCAGCGTTGGATACACGGTAGTTCTCAATGAATACAATCTTCAGCTTGCCGTTGATGGAAGCATCATTGTTTACAACATCTGCCACACAGTTGATCAGCTTGATGATCTTCTTTGCACGTGCGTAAGCTGCGGAAGCTTTTGCACCAAAGATAAATGTTCTTGGATAGAAATCCATCTCCGGATGTGCCTTGATCTGGTTGTACAGATAGATCACATGCAGGATGTTAAGAAGCTGACGTTTGTACTCATGAAGTCTCTTAACCTGGATATCGAAGATAGAGTGCGGGTCAACCTCAACACCATTGTGCTCCAGGATATATTTTGCAAGACGCTCTTTGTTCTTGAACTTGATGGTCATGAACTCCTGAAGAGCCTTCTCATCGTCTGCGTAAACCTTAAGCTTGGAAAGCTGGGAAAGATCTGTGATCCAGTCCGGTCCGATCTTGTCTGTTACCCAGTCAGCCAGAAGCGGGTTTCCATGAGCAAGGAAACGTCTCTGTGTGATACCGTTTGTTTTGTTGTTGAACTTCTCAGGCATCATTTCATAGAAATCCTTCAGCTCCTGATTCTTGAGGATCTCGGTATGAAGGCGTGCAACACCGTTTACAGAGTAGCCTGCAACGATCGCAAGGTGAGCCATCTTAACCTGTCCGTCATAGATGATCGCCATCTTCTTGATCTTCTCGAAGTTTCCAGGATATTTCTGCTGGATCTCAAGAATGAAACGACGGTTGATCTCCTCGATGATCTGGTATACACGCGGAAGCAGTCTGGAGAACAGCTCGATCGGCCATTTCTCAAGTGCCTCGGACATGATGGTGTGGTTGGTGTAAGCACAGCATTTTGTTGTGATATCCCATGCCTGATCCCAGCCAAGACCTTCCTCATCGATAAGAATACGCATTAGCTCTGCAACTGCAACTGTCGGATGAGTATCATTCATCTGGAATACAACCTTCTCATGAAGCTTTGTGATGTCATCGTGTGTTTTCTTATATTTGGCAATCGCTGCCTGAAGGCTGGCAGATACGAAGAAGTACTGCTGTTTCAGACGAAGCTCTTTACCTGCCATATGGTTATCATTCGGATAAAGTACCTCAACGATAGTACGTGCAAGGTTCTCCTGCTCTACTGCGTTGTGATAATCACCCTTGTCAAAAGAGTCAAGGTTGAAGTCTACGATCGGCTCTGCATCCCAGATACGAAGTGTGTTTACAACATCATTGTTATAACCTGTGATCGGCATATCGTAAGGAACAGCCTTAACTGCCTGATATCCTTCATGGATGAATTTATTCTCGTTCTTCACCGGATCCCACTCAACGCGTACATATCCGCCGAAATGAACCTCTTTTGCATACTCCGGACGACGGAGCTCGAAAGGATAGCCGTTCTTCAGCCAGTTATCCGGTGCCTCTACCTGATAACCGTCACGGATCTCCTGCTTGAACATACCATAACGGTAACGGATTCCGCATCCGTATGCACAGTAGTTCAGAGTTGCAAGAGAATCCAGGAAGCATGCTGCCAGTCTTCCAAGTCCACCGTTTCCAAGAGCCGGATCCGGCTCCTGGTCTTCGATGCAGTTAATGTCAAGTCCAAGCTCCTCAAGAGCCTCCTTAACCTCGCCGTATGCACCAAGGTTGATCAGGTTGTTTCCAAGGGCACGGCCCATAAGGAACTCCATGGACATATAATATACGATCTTCGGGTCCTGTTTTTCATACGCCTTCTGGCTCTTGAGCCAGTTGTCAATGATCACGTCCTTCACAGTGTAGCTTACAGCCTGAAAGATCTGCTCCTGTGTAGCCTCTTCCAGTGTTTTTCGATAAAGGAATTTTACGTTTTCTTTTACACTTTTTTTGAATTCCTCTTTCTCAAACTGCTTGTCAATCATTAGTTTTCCTCCTGTACTTTGGATACTCCCAGTGTTACAGCCTCTTTGTTGATGTTCCACTCCTTGGTGTAACCCTCTGCTTCTCCCAGAATAATGTTTTCTGCCAGTACTTCACGTTTGATCTCATCCTGGTTTGCTTTCATGATATCCATGATCTTATCGTTATCTTTTGCATAGACAATGATCTTGTCCATGACTTCGAAACCAGCCTCTTTACGCATGGTCTGAACCTTGCTGATGATCTCGCGGACAAAGCCCTCCTGGATCAGTTCAGGTGTAAGGTTTGTATCAAGGACAACGGATGTCTCACCGTCTGTCTCTGTCACATAGCCCTCGCTCTGGGCTGTTTCGATCAATAAGTCTTCCTCTGCAAGCTCGACTCTGTTTCCGTCAATGTCAAGAACGAGAACACCATTATCTCTCAGCTCTTTCATTGCTGCGGTTCCGTCGATCTCGGAGAGTGCGGTACGGATGCCGTTCAGAAGCTTGCCGTATTTCGGTCCTACTGTACGAAGCTGCGGCTTGAAGCTGTAGGAAATGAAGGACTCTACATCATCTGCGAATTTCACTTCTTTTACGTTAAGCTCATCTGCGATGATATCTGTGTAGAATTTATCCATAGCTTTCTCAGCTTTTACATACATGGTTCCGATCGGCTGACGGTTCTTGATGTTTGCGGTATTTCTGCATGCACGTCCAAGAACAACGATCTCAAGAAGCTCTTCCATGTTTGCCTCAAGATCCTTGTCGATCCATGCTTCGTTTACCTCCGGGTAATCGCAGAGATGGATACTCTCCGGAGCGTCTGCATCAATGCTTCTTACAAGGTTCTGGTAGATATCCTCAGTCATGAACGGAATCATCGGAGCTGCAGCCTTGGCAACAGTTACCAGTGCTGTGTAAAGTGTCATGTACGCATTGATCTTATCCTGCTCCATGCCCTTAGCCCAGAAACGCTCACGGCTTCTTCTTACATACCAGTTACTCATATCGTCAACAAATTCCTGGAGTGCTCTTGCAGCCTCCGGAATCTTGTAGGAATCAAGATCCGCATCGACAGTCTTCACCATGGTATTCAGCTTGCTGAGCAGCCATTTATCCATAACCGGAAGCTTATCGTAATTTAAAGTATATTTAGTCGCATCAAAATTGTCAATGTTCGCATACAGTACGAAGAATGCGTAGGTGTTCCACAGAGTGCTCATGAACTTTCTCTGTCCCTCTACAACTGCCTTGCCATGGAAACGGTTCGGGAGCCACGGAGCACTGTTGATGTAGAAATACCAGCGGATCGCATCTGCGCCGTATTTGTTCAGCGCGTCAAACGGATCTACGGCATTTCCCTTGGACTTACTCATCTTCTGTCCGTTCTCATCCTGTACATGTCCCAGAACGATTACATTCTTATACGGAGCCTTATTGAAAAGCAGTGTGGACTCAGCAAGAAGGGAGTAGAACCATCCTCTTGTCTGGTCAACAGCCTCGGAGATGAAGTCTGCCGGGAACTGCTGCTCGAACAGATCTTTATTCTCAAATGGATAATGATGCTGTGCAAAAGGCATTGCTCCGGAATCGAACCAGCAGTCGATTACCTCCGGTACACGGTGCATGGTCTTGCCGCAATCCGGACACTTCATGGTGATATCATCAATGTATGGACGGTGAAGCTCGATGGTCTTCGCACGCTCGTCACCACTCTTCTCATAGAGATCCTGGCGGCTTCCTACGGATTCCATATGTCCGCACTCACACTGCCAGATATTCAGTGGTGTTCCCCAGTAACGGTTTCTGGAAATACCCCAGTCCTGAACGTTCTCAAGCCAGTCACCGAAACGTCCCTTACCGATGCTCTCCGGAATCCAGTTGATAGTATTGTTGTTACGGATCAGATCATCCTTTACTGCAGTCATCTTGATGAACCAGGACTCACGTGCATAGTAGATAAGCGGTGTGTCACATCTCCAGCAGTGTGGATAATCATGCTCGAATTTCGGTGCGTCAAAAAGCTTGCCCTCTTTGTCAAGGTCTGTGAGGACCATCGGGTCCGCTTTCTTTACGAATACACCTGCGTATGGTGTCTCTTTGGTCATGTTGCCCTGTCCGTCTACGAACTGTACGAACGGAAGGTCATACTCACGTCCGACACGGCTGTCATCCTCACCAAATGCAGGTGCGATATGAACGATACCGGTACCATCACTCATGGTAACGTAGTTGTCACAGGTTACAAAATGAGCTTTTTTGCGCTGTTTTGCTGCTGCCTCTCCTGCACATGCAAAAAGCGGCTCATATTCTCTGCGCTCAAGGTCTGTTCCTTTATATTTCTCAAGGATCTCATATGCAGGCTCATCATCCTTTGCAAGCTTGCCGAGAACCTTGTCCAGAAGTGCTTCTGCCATGTAGTAGGTATAGCCGTCTGCTGCTTTTACCTTGCAGTAGATCTCATCCGGGTTTACACAAAGTGCAACGTTGGACGGAAGTGTCCACGGTGTTGTTGTCCATGCCAGGAAGTATGCGTCCTCATCAACAACCTTGAAACGCACGATCGCAGAGCGCTCTTTAACAGTCTTGTAGCCCTGAGAAACCTCCTGTGCGGAAAGCGGAGTTCCGCAGCGTGGGCAGTAAGGAACGATCTTAAAGCCTTTGTAAAGGAGACCTTTTTCCCAGATCTCTTTCAGCGCCCACCACTCGGACTCGATGAAATTGTTGTCGTATGTTACATACGGATGCTCCATGTCAGCCCAGAAACCAACGGTAGATGAGAAATCCTCCCACATTCCCTTGTATTTCCATACGCTCTCCTTACACTGCTGAATGAACGGCTCCATTCCGTACTCCTCGATCTGCTCCTTGCCGTCAAGGCCAAGCTTCTTCTCAACCTCGAGCTCAACCGGAAGTCCGTGAGTATCCCATCCTGCTTTTCTCGGAACCATGTACCCCTTCATTGTACGGTATCTCGGGATCATATCCTTGATAACTCGTGTCAGAACGTGTCCGATATGTGGCTTACCATTTGCGGTAGGCGGTCCGTCATAGAATGTGTATGTCTCGCCCTCTTTACGGCTGTCCATACTCTTTTCGAAAATCTTGTTGTCTTTCCAGAATTTCTCGACTTCTTTTTCACGGTCAACAAAATTCAGATTCGTGTCAACTTTACGATACACAATATTTACCTCCTGTGTCTGATTACTGGCTGCTGCCTCATCTGTAAGGCCACAGCGGATTGTTTCTTCACAGATACCTGTTCGTGCCAATGCTTCGGGCACTTATAAAAAAAGACCCCATCCTGTAAAAGGACGAAGTCTGATTCGCTGTACCACCTGTTACATTATACGGGCCTGTGTCCGGATCCCTGCGTCTTCTGCTGTGTTCTTATGCTCTGTGTTATGGCGCGGGCTGTTGTTCCATGTCTGTTCATGGCGGACAATTCTTTGTATCTGCCGATATATGTTCCCTGTAACGGAGGAAATCCGTCAGTTCTTACTTAATGATCATCTGTATATCAGATATTCTTCCGGCTGCTGCCGGACAACTTCGGAACTGAAGCTCAGGAGTGATATTCCGCCATATTTACTCGTCCCGGGCTCCCACCATCCCCGGTTCGCTGCAAGCTTTCCATATGGCCTACTGTCTCCATCACAGCTTTTTCTATATACGCTGTCTATTATAGGTTGGGGAAAATCCATATGTCAAGTGTTTTCATGGATTTTTTCTTATTATATGTATGTTCACTTCTTCTTAATGGAATTTTCACAGACTGCAAGTGGTTTTTCCGGGAGGAAAGTGGTATACTACTACAGAATCTTGAGGGCAAAAATACAGCGTTTCATTAATACAATGCTATAATTAATGAAATACTGCACCTCATCACAAAACGGGCAAGATTTTTTCGGTTACTGATTCTCAAATGAATAATAACCTTCTCGCCCGGATTTATCACTGAAAGGTATCTTGTTATGAAAAATATGAAAAAACGATCCTTGCGCCGGATCTTTGCAGGCATTCTCGGCATAGGGATCCTGCTCACAGGCGCAGCTCCCTGCGCGGCGGCTGCCTATGGATACGATGAATATGGTGATCCTATCGTCACTGCCACACCGGTTCCTGATGGTCAGGCCGCAGCAGTCACGCCTGCTCACTCCAGCTATTATTCACAGGCTGCCGACACCGATTCCATTGACGGGTGGCCCAAAGGTCCCGGCATCGAAGCACAGGCTGCAGTCCTTATGGACGTAAATACAGAAGCCGTTCTTTATTCCAAAAATGCGGACACACAGCTCTACCCTGCCAGCATCACGAAGATCCTGACTACACTGCTTGCCTGTGAAAATCTGAATGCTAAGACAAACATTACCGTATCTGAAAAAGCTTCCACCAGTGTAACTGCCGGAGATTCCAGTATTTATGCTGCTCCCGGTGAAAAATTCACCAGGGATCAGGCCCTGATGGCTGTCATGCTCCAGTCCGCTAATGAAATGTCTGTCGCCGTTGCGGAAGAAGTTTCCGGCTCTGTAAAGAAATTCACAGAACTCATGAACTGGCGCGCCAAGCTTTTTGGCTGCAAGAACACACACTTTAACAATCCCAACGGTCTTCCGGATGAGAATCATTACACCACAGCCTCCGACATGGCAAAGATCGCCAAATCCGCCTGGCTGAACCCTCTTTTCCGGCGATACTGTACCAAACGTTATTACGAGATCCCGCCTACCAATAAATTTGCGGAAGCCCGCCAGCTGCTCAATCATCACAAGATGATGAAAAACGGCGAATATTATTATGAAGGCGTCCGTGGCGGAAAAACAGGCTACACGGATGCATCCGGCAACACACTTGTCACCTACTGCAAACGAGGAAATATAACGCTGGTAGCCGTGATCCTGAATTCTACTTCCGCGGCAAATGCTTACAGCGATACCTCTTCTCTTTTTAATTATGGTTTTGAAAATTTTGAAAAGGTGGATATGAAGGTGTCCATGGAGCCAGTCCCGTTTAAGGTACTCCCTTGTGACAAATATATCCTTAAGAATAACGGAAACACCTATCCGTTTTATTATCAGACAAAGGTTTATGTGACCCTTCCAAAAGGTATCAAAAAATCACAGCTTAACAAACGCCAGGCCGTTCTTCAGAATGCTGTCGGCCCACTGCGTCTGAAAAGCAAATATTATTATAAGAAACAAATGGTCGGATGGGGAATGCAATACGAACGAAACATCGTATCAGATCTTCTCCTGGCTTCGTAACATTTTCCTGCGGCGGAGAGATTCGTGCTTTTCACGGATCTCATCCGCCGCTTCTGTATCTTCTGCTCTCAGGGTCTTCACCCCGAAATATTTTCCCTCATCGGTTTTTCGGATCCGGATCTTTCCGGCAACAGGTCCATGCTCATGGCAAAGGGCAAGGCTGTAATATACCTTGGAATTGTTGGTACTGAACCAGCGGATCTTCCTCTTGGCAGGGCATCTGCAAATGGGACACATGGTACTTACCATGGTACGGTCCTTCATCAGACGCTCCTTTGATACAAATTCCCTGGACACAAACTTGTCATGGTCTGTATAGGAAATATAGATCTCGCTGTCTCTGGATTTTGGATTCTGATATACATCCAGGGACGGATGGCGGATCATGCAGGCTTCATCGATCTCCAGGAGTATCCTGGCAGTATAGCTGGCGTCTGCCAGTGCCCGGTGAAAATCCCGGTTTTTGGGAAGCTGCAGGTAGTCTGTAGCATATTCCAGGGAACGCCTGGATATTCCATCCTCGAATTTTATGCTGAAAAGTTTCTGCACATCGTAGTAATGCACCGGCCCTGGCATCAGCTTCAGAAGATTATAGTATTTCATATTGCGCTGAAGTTCCATCACATCCTGGTCTCCCCAGGTAAAAAAGCGATACTCCTCCCCGCACCATTCCAGAAATCTGCGGATTGCCCTTGGAAAAGGAATGCCTTTTTCCAGTTCATGATAATCCACGTGGATCACTTCGTGGATACTGTCGTGGATCCAGTGGTACACTTTGGGCTTGATCAGGCACTGAAAGGTATCAACGATCTCTCTTTTTTCATTTAATTTTACTGCCCCGATCTCTATGATCTCAAACGGGAGCCGACTGTCCGGATGTCTTCTTCCATCCGGATTCTGGTTCCATTCCAGGTCAAATACAATATAGTTCATGGGTTTTCTGTCCTCTTATCTGACTGCTCAGCTGCTTCATAAATGCAGCTGTTTCCGGATCGGTATCCGGCTATTTCATATTTTTGCATTCGGACACAGAATAAATCGCTTCAAACAGCTCCTGCTGGAAGCTTTCTGTATCTGCATCTGTCAAAATCATATCTTTCATTTCGTCTTCTTCGTGTAGCCACCAGCGGAAATCGCATAATGTGGCACCCCGTCCGGCACCGTCTGAACAATCCACATCCAGGAATACTTTTTCTGTTTTAAAGAACTCCGGATGGATGAGATACATAAACGGTACAGCAGCATGGATACTTGCCACGCAGCGATATTTGGAAAAATTTTCAAGTACGTAGCCAGCCATATCTCCACAGGCTCTGGCTGCCGGATCACCGGACTGGCACAGCTTCATGATCTGGTTTCTGGTGAGATTACATTTCAGGGTAGCATCCAGTCCACACATGATCAGTGGGATTCCGGAAGCGAATACGATCTTTGCCGCCTCCGGATCTGCGTAGATGTTGAATTCCGCTGCCGGTGTGATGTTTCCGCCTTTTGCTGCGCCGCCTGTAAAAACAATTTTTCTGATCTTATTCTTTATTTCAGGAAAAACCTTCAACAGAAGTGCAAGATTAGTCATTGGTGCAGTTTCGATCATTACTACCTGCTCACCCTCCGGAATGGCATTCAGAATGTCACGTATAAAAAGCACTGCATTATCAGAAGCAGCCTCTGATTTTGCTTCCGGCAGTACGCAATGGCCAAGCCCTGTCTCTCCGTGGAATTCTTCCGCATAAATTGCCGCTTTCACAAGAGGACGGTCCTGGCCTCCTGCCACCGGAATCTTCAGTCCGTAAAATTCCAACAGCTCCAGTGCATTTTTGGTCACTCTTTCTATCCTGGTACTTCCTGCAGATGTCGTCACTGCAAGCAGCTCCAGTTCATCCTGATGTGCTGCCGCATATGCCAGTGCGATCCCGTCATCGATTCCGGGATCACAGTCCATGATAACCTTGATCTTATCTCCCATATATTCACCTCTGTAAAAACTCTTTCCCCAATTTTATAGTATTGCCGAATTTCCGCTGTTTACCTGTTCCAAGTATAACAGAGTGAGGATGTAGTGTAAAGTTAATCAGAATTCGTTACTGTTCACTCCGTTCTCAGCAACACGCTTCGCGATGCACAGAATTTATGCTAATCGCATAAATTCGCGCGGTATGTCTCGGGTTTTCTGTGACCTTCGCTCACACAAAACACCTCGCGGAATATTACCAGTAAACAGTAATCAGAATTCACCTCTGTACTTCAGGCTGAAACGTAAAGAACCCCTCTGCCGGACATTGGCAGAGGGGTGGAAAAAAGGGGGTTATATTCATTTATATAAACAAATGCAATGTGCAATTTGGAGTTTTAATATCTGCAATATCCGTTTGGGTTGTTCCGGATATTGTTATTATGCTATATCCCATCACCCAGGACTTGCAATCCAGTACCGGGGCTTCACAATAAATGCTGTTCAATCAATAGAAACAAATTTCTTCTCTTCTGCTTCTTTCTTGGTCTCTTCCTTCGGGAAGGTTACATGAAGGATTCCGTTCTCATATTTCGCATGGATATCTTCATGCTTAATGCTCGAGCCTACATAAAAGCTTCTGTTGCAGGTTCCTGTATAACGTTCTCTGCGAACATATTTACCTTTATCATCCTTCTCGTCCTTCTTCTCTTCTCTGGTTGCCTGAATGTTCAGATAACCATTCTTCAGCTGGATTTTCACATCCTCTTTCTTAAATCCCGGAAGATCGATCTCCAGTTCATAATTGCCATCTACATCACGGATATCTGTCTTCATCATATCCTTCACCTGAGGATAAGCATTGGCAGCTGCCTGACGGCCTGTCGGATATCCCATAAAATCATCAAATAAATCTTCTCCGAAAATACTTGGCATTAACATAACTCATTCCTCCTGATCTATATTCGCTGCGTGCTGCGCAGGCGTTTTTAATTTACTGTTTCTGAAAACATCTGCAAATTCTGTAAGAACTTTCTCCGGAAGATTTCTTTTTTCTCTCTTCCTTTGTTCTGTATGTACTATAACACGCATTATTAGCACTGTCAAGAGGTGAGTGCTAATTTCACACTTTCTTCACATTTCACGTAATTTTACGATCCATTTTTCCGATACATATGTCTGAAGCGCCGAAGATAGAAGGACTCCCAGGATCAGAAATGGAACTGCCTGTAAAAACACTCCCATAAATACATAAATATAATAACTGCTTTCATAAAAGAGAGCCCACGTCTGCTGAATACAGGAAAGAACATCTGTATCGGGACCATGGATTCCGTATTCAGTGCAGTGGAGATATGCTTCATGAGATCTGTCGAATAATACATCTGATCGATACCGGGACGGTAATAAGGCAGGCTACCGCACCAGATAGCATGACTGCAACATCCTGGAATAGGAACTGGGAATTAAGAATGATCTCCAGGCTATATTGCTGTGTCTGAATGTATGAAAATAATAAAATAGTTCCTCCAAGATAAGCAAACAGCAACGTATTTACCGTTGTACCGATAATTTCTTTCCCAACCTGATAGCCGGAAGCTGTAAGCTCTTTCGCTGTCAGACTGTTTTTATGAGTCCAGACTTCATATACAGAAGATGTTACAGATAATGCTGTATCGATAACAGCCCCAAGAGTACTGAAAACAGTTACAAATATTCCTACATGAAGCATGTTAATATGAAGGTCCGTAATGTAATAATACATAAAATCGTCTTCCGAAATCTGCAGCTCATTTAACCCGTAACTTCCTGATCTCCATGTAATAATATAAATCGGAATAAACAAAAGTAACATTACCAGCAGTGTAGCCAGAAAAGCCGCCCGCGTCTTTGGATTATTTCCGTTCTGATAAAACAGAGAAATATAGCAGACACCTGCACCTGCCACCAATATCAGGAGCAGTACAGGAAAACCGGCAGATATCAGCATAATTGAAAAAAACAAAATTACAATATTCCCCGCCAGTGTCATAATTGACATGGCTCCACGCTCTCCGCCAATCAAGATCACCAGAAAAATTAAAATCAATGCAAGAAAAATGATCATTCTCTGACACCCCTTTTCCGTGATGGTATTTTCATAATCACTGAAGCAATAAAAACAGATACCGGTATTGCCAGTACAATTCCAATACTTTCTATCAGAAAACGACAGATATCATATGGAATGTGATATCTCACGATCGTTATAAAGCTCATATCATTATTCATCTTAAGTATGAACATGGGAATCATGCCGCTTGCCAGAACAAACAGCAGTACATTTATCATGGTTCCCATAATATCATATCCGATTTCACGACCGGAATGTATCAGTCTTCTCAGAGAAACCGATGGATTTTTCCGCACGATCTCTCCTACTGCTGCGCTGATCGTCACCGTCACATCCATAATTGCACCAAGTCCTGTCAGCATAATATCTGCCCAGAATATATCTGCTGAATTGCCTGTACTTCCAAGGTATTCCAGATTGGAATAATCCAGATCTCCGTACATATAAATAGAAAATTCAAACAATGCCATGATCAGAAACAGAACACACAGTGTTGAAAGAACTGAGGAAAATGTTTTTCTATGAATTCCATTTAAGCAGATCAATGTAGTCAGTGAAAAAAGAACTGCGATGACATTACAGATATTTAAAATATTTTCCCTTCTGTAAAAGCCTGAAATCCATACGCAAATATGACTGTATTCAGTATCAGTGATATGATCGTGTAAAATCCCTGCTTTCCTGTAATGCAGATCAGAAGAAAAAATAATCCTCCTGCCAGTAATACCAGATACCAATCCCTTTTTACAGAACGTATCGTTTTTCCGGGGCTTTCCTTTGAACCGCTTAAAAGAACGGTGTCTCCTTTATGATATTTCTTGGTCTGAACCTGAGAAGATGTATATTCATTAGAGACCATTATTTTTTCCCCTTTATGCGAACCGTTTAATATCCGTGCCGTAATATTCTGAGTATAGTAATATTCTTTTGAGCCCCTGGTTCCTTCTCTGCTCAGAGTCTGTTTTTCTGTTACGGAACATATTTTTGCCAGCGGTGTATGATAAAATCGGGAATTACAGCAGGTAAACAGAACAAAAATAATATATATGCCGGCTAAAAGATATTTTTTGTGAAATATGCAGGATTTCATTAACTTCTTTCCCCCTGTAGAAATATTGCAATTGTAAACGCACTGACCGGTTGCTTTTTATCGAAGTAACATTGTACGCTTTTTGAAAGTATCGGTCAATATAAGGTATACAAAAAAACAGCAGCAGAACCGTTTTCACAGTTCTGCTGCTGCCCCCATAATTATTTTAACAAATACCTGACTCCAAAAAAGCCATTATTTACAAAGCTCAGAAAATGCATCTGCAACAAACTGAACCTTGGTTCCGATAATAACCTGTACAGAAGTTTTTCCAGGTTTGATCACGCCTGCAACACCTGCAGATTTGATCACCTTATCATTTACAGCTGTAATATCCTTAACCTCAAGTCTCAGTCTTGTGATGCAGTTATCGATGCTTGTGATGTTCTCTTTTCCGCCACAGCCTTCCAGGATCTTCGCGGCAATAGCAGTATAATCATCATTTGCAAGCTCGATATTCTTCTCTGCCTCAAGATCGTCATCGTCTTCTCTTCCCGGAGTCTTCAGATCAAATTTCTTGATGGCAAAAAGGAATACAACATAGAATACGATAAATGCTGCAATTCCAAGAGGAAGGATGAGCCATGTCTTCTGTGCTGCCGGAAGTGAGGATGAGAAAAGTAAATCCATCGCACCGGCGGAGAAGCTGAAGCCTGCACGGAAGCCAAGAGCAACTGTGATCATGGTAAAGATACCGTAAAGTAATGCATAGATCACATAGAGGCCAGGAGCAAGGAACATAAATCCAAACTCGAACGGCTCAGTTACACCACAGATAAATGCACAGATCGCTGCAGATGCAACAAGACCGATGGCAACTTTTTTCTTTGCAGGTTTCGCACATTTAACCATTGCAAGTGCTGCACCAGGAATACCAAACATCATACATGGGAAGAATCCGGACATGTACATTCCAAGGCTCCAGGATACATCTGCAGAGGTTTCACCTGCCCAGAAGTGCTGAAGATCACCAAGTCCGATGGTATCAAACCAGAATACATTGTTCAGTGCGTGATGTAATCCGGTAGGGATCAGCAGACGGTTCAGGAATGCATAGATACCTGCACCAACAACATCCATACCTGCAACTGCTTTTCCTAATGCTACAAGTGCACTGAAAAGTAATGGCCATACAAACAGTAATACAACAGATACGATAATGGAAACCACTCCTGCGATGATCGCTACACAGCGCTTGCCGCTGAAGAATGACAGCCAGTCAGGAAGCTTGGTACTCTTGAATTTGTTATAGCATGTAGATCCGATGATACCGGCAAGGATTCCGATAAAAGGATTCGCAATTTTGTCAAACGCAAGAGTTTTTGTTGCATTGTCAGCGATTGATGGCATGATGGTTGTAACAAATCCTGTAGAAAGAAGTGTTGTGAGCATCAGCCAGGATGCAAGTGCAGCGATTCCGCCGGTTCCGTCATTCTTTTCTGACATACCGACACCAACACCGATAGCAAAAAGGATTGCCATGTTGTCGATCAGAGCTCCGCCTGCCTTAACCAGAAACAGACCGATCAGATTGGCTGCGCCGTGAATGTCTCCGCCCTGCATGGTTGCCGGACATAACCAGTATCCGATACCCATGAGGATACCACAGATTGGCAGTACTGCCACCGGAAGCATTAACGCTTTTCCCAGTTTTTGAAGAAATTTCATATATTTCCCCTCCCTTAAAATAAATATATTTGACCGGATCACTCCAGTTATAACACCCCGAAAATTGCTACTATCTCCGGGCTGCTATAAGCCTGTCAGCTGCATGAAGATGATCATGAAAGCTTGAGGACGGCTTCATCCGCCGAAACATCCCCCTCCTTCTGGAGGCTTATCTTTCCATAATCATCTGTGTTGCAGATCAGAACCGGGATAATCGTGTTTAAACCGGCTTTCTCGATTTTGTCCAGATCAGCCTCTATCAGAAGGTCACCTTTTTTGACCTTGTCACCTGCTGCAACGTGGGCTTTAAAGGGTTCGCCCTTAAGTGTGACTGTATCCAGTCCGATATGTATCAGTATTTCCGCGCCCTGAGTGCTTGTCAGCGTAACTGCATGAAGCGTATCAAATACCATTGCCACCTCACCGTCTGCCGGAGCATATATCCTGCCGTCTGCCGGGATCACGGCGAAACCGTCACCCAGTACCTTATCCGCAAAGACAGGGTCCGGAACCTCCGCAAGGGGAACCACTCTACCCTTGCAGGGTGCATAGATTAAATTTCCTTTATCTTTTCCTTTAAAAAATTTCAGCATATTCTCTTCCTCCCGTTATTTCACCACTTCTTCCGGTATTGATATCCGCGATGTCGATTTGTAAATATGTCTATATATTTTTTATCCGTTCCGGGTTTATATTATATATTTCGTATAATTTTCATTTTTTGATTTTTAGGCATGTGTATATATTAACCATTGTTTTCGGTTTTGTCCACATTTTTATCGGTATTTTTCAAAAAAATAAGCTGTAGCACATTAATGCGACAGCTTATGTGAGAATATTCAGTTTACTTCAGCAGTTCTTTTTCTTTCATATTCGTTGTCACCTGAAACTCTCCGTTGATCCGCTGGATCTCGTATACCAGAGGATTATTTCTGGCCCAGCCGGGATCTTTTTCTGCCTGCCGGTTCCAGCTGTACCAGGCACGGACAAAGCCTTCGTGGATGGTAGATTCCGCTTCCTGGCGGGCCTGGACCGCATCCTGATAATCCACAAAAGTTCCGATATAAAATCGTTTCCCCTTGAATCCGATGGTAGCACGGTATTTTCCATTCCGCAGCTGATAGACGCCACGGAATCCGCTGGTATTATCACTGCGGTGCTTTCTTTTTTCCAGCATCTCCACACAGGTTCCATCTACCATATGCAGCTGCCCGGGAAGCTCCTTCCATATCTCCTGTCTCAGACAGCCACAGCTTCTGTAATTACCATGAAGAAGGCCATCCTCTGTCACATCCACTTCATTTCCGCAGTCACACCGACAATGCCAGAACACAGAGCCCTTTTTGCTCCTTTTATCTGTATGATAGAGAGCAGTCAGCCGCCCGAAACGCTGTCCGCTGATGTCGGTGATCCCGCGTCCTCTGACATAATGGCCGCAGCCGCAGCTGGTACATTTTCCGGCTTTCAGGCTGTGTGCAGTGGAAATATGCATATTCCCGCAGTCACAGCGGCATTCCCACCTGGTCCTGCCGTTTTTACTTTCCAGTTTTTTTACTGCCACAAGTTTCCCGAAACGCCGGCCTGTAAGGTCTTCTGCCACCGGGCCTCTCCTGGAACTGTTTTGCGGAATACATCCACAGTCCTTTACAGTCCCACGCATCAGATGTCTGGTATTTACTTTTATCTCATTTCCACAATCACATCTACACAGCCATACAACATATCTGTTTTCCCGCTCATCCAGTTTTTTCAGTACCGTCAGATGACCAAATCTCTGACCTTCCAGTTTAAGTCCGTTTGCCATCCTCTGTCCCTCACATTTCGTCAAAAAAAGCGATGCGGTAGAAATTTTTCCTGCCGCACCGCTGTCCGGATCCTGTTATTTATCCGTTTTCTTTTTTCTTCTGACAAATACTGCTGCCAGTAATACCACGCATCCGGAAACGCAGATCACTGCGATCCATTTCGCAATATTTGTGTTATCTCCTGTTTTTGGCATGGCTTTTACATGACTGGAACCTGTATTTCCTGTATAGGAAGAAGTTCCGGAAGCAGGCGGATTGCTGTCAGGTTTTACCGACGTGTTCGTTATGGTCGCTGCCGGAGTTCTGGTCGGCACTGCAGTCGGAGTTTTTTCCGGAAGTGGTGTCGGTGTATTTTCCGGTACAGGTGTCGGCGTATCCACAGGATCGTAGGAATTCACAAAGCCGATATCCTGTTTCTCGCTGTTCATCTGTGCATCGGTATGTGCAGCCACAACTGCTTCCAGATCACCGGACTCTCCGTTCGTTACTGTTACCTTCACATAATAAACGGTATTGTCATAATGTCCGTTTTCCAGCTTTCCAGGCTGCTGGGAAACGCTGTAAGTGTATACGCCAGGAACAGAATATTCCACTGCAGGAAATTCTGCTTTCCCCGCACCTGTGACCGTGATCGTATTTTCTTCCGGCATGGGTGCTTCGTCCTCACCCTGAAGAATGATCGTATAAGTTTCGTCCGGAGATGGCTTCTCACCTGACAATTCCACGCTGACAGGAATCTTTACTTCCGTAACTCCAGCTGCCACAGCTGAAATCGGAAAAACTGTCAGGCACAGAACCGCAAGCAGGAGCACTGCCGGAAATTTTCGTATATTCGTCTTCATCCCCTCCTTACGTCTCCGGCGAATAAGGTTTCATTACCGCCAGAAGAACTGTTCTTGCATCTGTAAATTCCGAAGAGCAGGTTGACATTGCCAGTATCTGGGAAAAATCTTCGGACTTTCCAATGTTATCCATTGTCTGCTGATGGACATGTTCCGCGTTTTTTCTGACAAAATCCACAAGTCCACTGGTATCCGCCTGCCATTTTCCCGTTGCAAAAATAGAATCCTCAGATGCGGAAACCTGCATACATGCAAAAATTTCCAACTTGTAGGAACGGTCAGAAAGGATCAGCGTACCTGTGGTGTTTTTGTTAAAAAATTTCTTTTTTCTGTAAAGATCCAGATCTCCGAACATCTTATGCTCTGCCATGTGATGACCATACAGGAGAGAATACTTCCCCTGAAAATTTCTGTCACAGCCGGAATCCAGAAAGATATTTCCTGATAAAGCAAAATCACCATATACATCAGTATTGATGTAAGTCAGGTTATCTTCTCCCTGAAGAATCGGATAGTCGATCTTTGTGTGGTCCAGTGTGATCCATCCACAGACATCCGGATTGATCTTGCGGAGCTCTTCAAAAGAAGCGCCTCCGTCTTTCTGTTCCGGGTCGGGTTTCAGTTTTAAGAGCTGTGACTGGATGTCGTCCACAGCGCCATAGACCTGTGCGTTATCCCAGAGTGCATACCCGGAATACGCCGCCGCCAGGATCAGAAACAATGCTACAATGGCAGTGACCAGAGAGTTGGCTGCTTTCAGAAAAAACTTAGATGCGTTCATACTGCCTCCTCTCTGCTGCCTGGATGATCATTAGTCTTCGTATTTACGTCTTCTGGTGATGAATGCTGCACCTGCGATTACGATCACGCCTGCGAATACGAGGATGTATGGGAGGGTTGTGAGGTTGATACCGGTGTCGATCTCGCCGGTCTTGGTGTTAGTGAATGATGCTGTCTGCTCAGCTGCGCTTACAGTACCTTTGTTACCTGTTTTCATAGCTATACTGTAACCATCTTTTTCGTAGTCACTCTCAGTAACTGTATATTTCACATCATATGGAATGTTACCCAAAGATGCAGTCTCTCCATCTGCCAGATCAAACTCATATGTGCAACTTCCACTTGCCCAATCTAAAGCAAGGCTTCCTTTATCAGTACCTGCAACTGTTGCTGTAATATCACTCTTAACATCTTTATTTTCAGGTTTTTCAAATTTAACTGTAAAATGGAATTTTTTGGTTTTATCACCTAAATTACCCTCAACTGTTTTAGTAACTTTTAATTTTCCTGCGGAATATTTATTATCATTAAAACTTGATGATTTTACGTCCACTCCGTCTTTTTCTGTATGAACACCTACCTGGCGTATGAGCGCACCATTTTTCCCATTAATAACAGTAACAACTAATTTAATTGTATCTGTACGATAAGTAACACCTGCTGTTTTTCCGTCAACTTCTTGCAATTTATAACTATATTTACCTACCTTTTCATATGAGGGTAAAGTAACAGTGAACATTCCTGTCGTACCTGCACCGCCTTCAGAAAAAACAGCTTTTGCAACATATTGATTTTCATCACCTGATAATTTTATAAGATCTGGCGCTACTGTAGCTTCACCATCTTCAACACTTTTTTCTTCCTGTGCTAAATAAAATGTTTCAGCCGGAGATTGTGTTTTATCATTTGTGCACATGTACTGCTTGGAAATGTTTACTGTTACTACATCGTTTGGTAAGTCTGTTCCTGTCTCTTCCGCAAACGCCGTACTTCCCATGGTAAACATGGTGGCTGCTGCGATCAAACATGCTAACAGTTTCTTTGTCTTTTTCATAAGAAAATCCTCCTAGAAATATAAATTTATTTATAAGCTCATAAAAAGCAGCTTATACGTTTTACTGTGATGTTCTCCCGTAAAAGGGAGAGCTGTTACTTTTTTACAGTTCTCTTCTTCGGAGTATGGTGATCACTTTTGCTTTTACATCCTCTGTAGAGATGGGGCCAAATTCACGGCTGTCTTTTGCATGGGTTCGGTAATCTCCCAGAATAAATACACTGCCTTTCGGAACTGTATAGGGATATGTGATCCCTTCTTTTGCATATGTAGGAAATGCAATTTCTCCTGTCTGGGCTGTTCCGTTTACGAGAAGCGTTCCTGTGTCATCCATTGTGATCACGTCGGTTTCGCATCCCAGGATACGCCCTACATGAGTTTTACCGCCGGCTTCATACACGACAACATCTTCTTTTTCAAGATTCTGTTCCAGCCGATAACCGATGAGAAGATCTCCGGCCTCCACTGCCGGAAACATTTCATTATCCGGTGCCTGGCCTATAAGAAAAACCTGTGTAAACAGCAGCCAGCCAACGGCCACGATCAACACGATCCGCCAGAAAAGACGGATGTAGCCTTCCTTTATTTCTGTAGAATATCTTCTTTTCCGGATTGTCTGAGAACAGGTTTGATCTTTTTCAGCACGCATCACCTCCGCACCTCTTCTCTGGAACTATATCCTGTGAACAGATCAGACATTTGTATCCTGTCCGGTAGTCCCTCTTTCAGCAAGTTCCTTATATTTGCGAATCATGGCATCACAGCTTTTCTGATGGTCAGCGATCAGTGCATCGTACCGTGCACGTTCTGCACTTAAGGATGTTTCATAAATCTGATTCAGCTCTTCCAGCTTTTTCCAGAGATGAACTTCATCCACTCCGCCAAGCAGCACCTTCCGAAACCTGACCGTCCGGAACCACTCCTTCAGCTTTTCGTGCTCATGATTTAACGCCTCTGTCTGCGGAAACCGCTCTGCTCCAGCATTGCGGCTTCCTTTTTTTCCTGACCGTTTCTTCTTCATCACAACCGCCTTCAACTCCAACGCTTCCTGCGCCTGAACAACAGCACACCTGCTCCGGCAGCCATAATACCTAACATCAGAATGTATGGTGTTGAGTTAAGATTCACGCCTGTGTCCGGGATGACTTCTTTGTTGTTGGTGACGGTGATCAGTTTTTGGTCTGCTGTGATGTTTGTAACAGTTATTGTTTTAGTTTCAGAAGAAGTATCTTGCTCTGAAGGTGAAATTTTTGCATTGCCATATGTTGCAGATGTTGTGTAATTTGCTGCATTCTTTTCGGTTAATGTCACACCAGAACCAATCTTTACACCTGTAAGTTCAAAAGATTCTCCATTTTTCAAAGTCTTTGTTTCTCTTATG
This sequence comes from Blautia massiliensis (ex Liu et al. 2021), assembly GCF_052064225.1. Lineage (NCBI taxonomy): Bacteria > Bacillati > Bacillota > Clostridia > Lachnospirales > Lachnospiraceae > Blautia > Blautia massiliensis (ex Liu et al. 2021). The sequence continues at coordinate 145,536 of NZ_JBQHWA010000002.1, forward strand.
GTGCTGCCTTCTTCATTTACATAGCTAAAATCAAAGCTAAATCCTTTTGTTTTATCACCCATAGAACCCGTTACTTCTTTTTTTACAGTGATATCTGTTACTGTCGGGGTGTAGGTGTTTGTGATGGTTACTGTTTTTTCACGATTACCGGAACTGTCACTAAGCGCAAATTCCGAAAAATCAATACTCTTCTTAAGACTATATCCCGATACCTTTGCTTGCTCTTCATTTTCACTTACAGTACAATTAAGATTTTGATCAACAGGAATTTTAAGTGTAGGAGTTGTATAACTTACTGTATAATAAGTTGATCCATCGCTGTCTGTTTCCTGTTTCCAATCACCTAAAGCTGCTGTTCCGCTTCCATTTCCTGCCATATAGGTAATCAAATTTTCTTTATTAATTTCTCCAAGCTTATTTTCCGGCAAGCCATACACTTTCTTTATTATCGTAATACGACCCTCTCCAGGATTTGCTGGTGGATAAGCAGTACTGAACCATACATTGTCAAGATGGTTGCCTATTGATGGATTATTTGCAGCACTTGATGCAGATACGAAAAAATATCTAGTTAAATACTGATTTTGAGGGACTGTATAATCGCCTGTGTTTATTTTCCATTTACTCCAATCACTATTTGTACATAAATGGCTTGTTGCACCTGTATAAGTTACTCCATCTATTGTTTGATTTCCATTTGCTAACTGTTGGGCTACTTTTTTTAATTGAGATTGATTTTTAGAGAGGTTTTCTGCTTGATCAGATGCCATAATAACAACATACATTTTATCAGTTCCGCTGAACCAGTTGTCTCCATTTCGAAGACGAGCAGCATGAGCTACCTGCCAATGCATTGCAGACCCTGGAGTTGTTAATACATCCTGATATAGTGAGCTCTCATAATTAGCATTTAATTCTGCATATTGTAAACCCTCTGCTGCTGAACTCATTCCATGCCACTTTTTTGATAAATTTTTAAAATCAGTCTTTGCTGTACTAACTATTTCAATCTGATTATCTTGAGCCGTTGTTTTCCACACTATTCCCTGTGTCTCGGCAGTTATATATGGCTGATAACTATCGGTGCATACCGGAGTTTCAAAACTACCATTCTGCAAAGAATCATAATAATCAACTTTCACTCCGGAAGCCGTTTGCAAAACAACATTTCCATTTGCGGCTGTAATTTTCACCGTATAAGTCTTCTGCGCGCCTTTATCTAATGTTACGTTTACCCAGCTTCCATCCTCTGCCATATTGTAACTGTCGCCGGTAACTTTCTTACGTGATACTGCCTTGTTGTTATCCTTGTACCATGTAACCATATATCCGGCGTTTTTCAGCTGATCAGCAGTAATCTCAGCCCCATTTTTATCAGTAACCTTTAATTTCAGACATCCATCTGTTTTAATGGTATCCTCAATCGTAACCGTTGCTCCAGTCAGATCCACGGCAGTTCCGTCATTTACTGCCAGCGCAGCGGCTTCATCTTCTGTCTGTGCCTCCTGCGCTTCCATCTCCACATCCTGCACTTCATCCGATGTGTCTGCATCTTCCGCCGGTGTCACACTCGGCTCTTCCGGCTGCTCAGTTACAGTGGGGTCGGCGGGTTGTTCGGTGTCTTCGCCGGGTTCTGCAGATGGCTCTGTTGGTTCTTCTGTGTCTTCCGATGGAGCTTCGATAACTTCTGCAGGTTCCTCTGTATCTTCATCTCCTGTTATTGCCGAAGGTTCTTCCGGTTGTGCTTCATCCACCGACTGATCATTTTCCGCTTCTGTGGCTGTCAGCTCTTCTGCATCCTCTGCGGATCCGGACTGTACTGTTTCAATATTTTCATTGGCTGTTTCACTGCTGGCCTCTACCGCAAACGCTGAGATGGAAACACTGCAGATCATTGCGAACGCAATACAGACTGAGAGGACCTTCCTCCACAGACGGTGTTTTCCAGATGAATGATTATGTATCATACTTCAAACCTCCTTCTTGTATGCTATGGCAGTCAAAAACAGGCACTGCTCATTACATGTCCATGCCGGTATTTCTGCTCTTTCGCAGAGCACAATACTCTGTGAAAGATTTCCTGCGATCCGTGTAAATTTAACGGTTCTTTCTTCTCTGACGGCGGTTTTTGACGGTTTATAAAAAAACTCAGGCTCCCGGAAATTCTTTTTCCACGGTATCTGCGATCTTCAGTTTTTCCATATTTTTACGTTTCAGGTTCATGGATGAATGTACATAACATTCCAGTGTGATCCGTGTGCTGGAGTGCCCCAGGATCTCCGAAAGACTGCGGATCTCAAATCCGGCCTCCACACATCGTGTCGCAAAACTATGCCGCAAAGTATGGAAATGAACATTTTTCAGATCACAATCTTTCGTATATTTCCTCATGCGATACTGCAGGGTTCTGGGTTCCAGGAAATACCCTGCTTTTCCGGTCAGAACATATGCTTCCGGATCATCTGCTCTCCATTTGTTACAGAGCTTTTCAATATCCTGATTCATGGGGATCATCCTTACCGACCTTCCACTTTTAGGAACCCCGGTTATGATCCGGGTCCTTTCTTCACCTGTGGGATTGAGATTTTTCAAACGCTACATGGTATGACGTACAAAGATGGCTTTATTTTCCAGAGAAATATCTTCCCATTTCAAAGCACATACTTCTCCGATCCGCAATCCTGTCAGCAATGCCAGCAAAACCCCAAATTTACACGGATCCATGTCCTGTAAAAGATATTCCGTAAACCTTTTCTGTTCTTCACAGGTCAGCACACGCATTTCTTTTCGATCCTGCCTGGGGTATACGATATCCACCGGTTTTGCCAGTGGATTCTGCTTTGCTGTATAATTCAGAATGGAATGCAGCACGGAAAGGATATCCCGCACTGTTTTTGGTGACAATCCTCTTTCATGGATAAGCCTGTAGCTGAATTGTTCTACAAGTATTTCTGAAACAGCCTCGGAAAAATACTGCCCGAGATCAGGCCTGATATATTTTTCCGGGATCGTTGTATATTTTACAAAAGTGGATGGTTTCACGCTACTTCGTTTCAGATACAGCCATTCATTACAGTAATCTGCAAAGCGATTCCGTTTTCCTCTCACGGGCAGAAGCTGATCATTCATCAGCGCATAACGTGCCTGATTGACCTTATCTCTGGCTTCATGATATGTTTTTCCGTAACAGTAGCCATAGTGTATCCTTCCGTTTATCCGATGCTCCTTGATATATCTGGCTTCCCATCGTCCGTCTTTTCTTTTGTAAATGTTTTCTCCTTTTCTGCTCATTGATCTTTCCTCCTGTTATGCCGAATCTTATAGTCTGTTCACAAATAAGAGTTTTTATCCGCCGGTCTTTTATCCTCTGACGATGACACTGACGGCGAATAGTGTCCTTTTTCGGATACCACAATATTTGCGCCTTATATTATCCGTAAAATATGGCGAAAAACCACGATAAAAAAGCCGGTTTTCAGGAACTTGCACCTTGAATTTCCGAAAAATTTATGGTATTTTTATAGAAACAGAGTATTGTGCTCTGTGAAATTTACCAACTATAATCTAAATAAATAAGCCGTTTTTTAAGCAAAAAAACTCCCTCACATATCAGTTTTTTCTGATATATGAGGGAGTTTCTGATCTTATATTTTATTTCTGTTCTTCAAGCTTTCTTTTTAACATCTGAATTTCTTTTTCCTGAGCTGCAATTTTCTCCTTTTGATTATCAATCTGCTCCTGCATCTGATCAACCATATACTTCACTGTGTTTCTGTCAAGAATCTTTAATTCCTCTGAATACATTTCCATCATCCCTTCCACATTCCGGCATATATTATATATGTGCTCGTACATGACCGTAAACTCCGGATATTTTTTTATTAATTTCACGATTACTTCCGGAGAATCCATACTCAAAAATGCCAGCCATGCATCCAGTTTATCTGTGATACCTTTATTGTGCATATTCTCACGAAAGATGTCAAGCGGAAGAAATACATATTTCTGAAGCAGATTAAGTTCCAATCCTGTATCTGATCTCTGTTGAAAAATATGGCAGTATCTATCTTTATATTTATGAAAATCTCCTGTACTTTTATCAATCAGTACAATTGTATATACACTTTTTATATCCTTATAGGAAAACTTCTCTTTTCTGGTACTTCGGGCATTTTTATATTGCCTTAATAATAGATCAGAAGAATAACATGCGCATCTTTCCCCAGGAAAAACGTAACCTATTTTTTGCACTTCCACGTTACAATATGAACCATCATCAAATCGTACCAGAATATCCATGATCAAAAGAGACTGCTCATCTGCCAGTCTTGTAGAATCTCCTGGTAAAACTTCGATAATTTTCACCTTTCTCTGAAGCAATACTTCAAGAAAATCCTCTAATCTTTCCGGTACTGTTTCCGGATTCATAATTTCCTTAAAAAATGCATCATACAGCATTTTCACCCCCTTCACTCCCGTACAGAAATCCAGAAATTCCTCTCTCTGTTCTTCTTTCCAGCTATAAAATCTCTCTGTCAGATTTATGTTCTGCTGAATGTCCCGCAAAATCTCCTCGCGGGTTCTTATCATTGGAAAATAAGCCTTTAATTTCGTATTCAATTAATCTTCTCCTTGTCTGATAAAAAATGGAAATTTCGTTTCAGATCTGAAACATCTGTGAATGCCATACGGCTAGAATAAGTCTTATAAGATACTTATAGAATATCATATTTTTATCTTACATCCAAGATTTTTCCTTCCTGTTGTTTCTCTGTATTTCGACACAATATTTTATGGCAATCAACCAGATACGGTGCAGACTACAAATATCCTTCTGCAAAAAAACTCCCTCACATATCAGTTTTTTCTGATACATGAGGGAGTTTCTGATTTATGACTGTGATTTATGACTGATCTATGATCTATTTTGCTTTATAACGGTAAACGGTTTTTACTGCTGTGCTGTCTTTAACAGTTGTCCAATCACTTTCGGAGGTTGTGGTCTGAGTCTGGAGTTTTTTGTTCTGGTACTGGTTCATGCGGTACCAGGCCTGGCCTCTGGCTCCGTGGCTTCCGTATGCACCGTCGCAGGTAGTTCCGCTGGAGCACCACACCCGGCTGCCGTTTCCGTTCCAGTTCAGCAGATAATAGGTAATGCTCGGGTCATCTCCATCTGCGCCGGAAGCAGCTACGGTTACCTGACTGGCTGCTACACTGTCAAAATGTACATAAGAGCCCGTCTGTGCGAAGTTTACATTCTGTCCGGTATTCGGTCCGCAGAAATGATAGTAATAATATCCCACCAGCTGTCTGGAAGCAGATGTCTCCAGTGGTCTTACAGACTCATAAACACCACCATCATTGACATAACTGGAGGTTGTTTTCTGATAGGTGTGTTTATACTGGATCGTATATTTATCGGAAGTGATATTCTTTGGAAGCGTATCCACATAAACCCAGTTTTTAGGTTTCGCCTTGATCTTAAAAGTCTTTGTTACGGTTCCGCTGTAATTCCCCTTAAACTTCACCGTTACCTTATAAGTACCAACATTTTTTCTTCCACGGGAATATGACACCTTGTAATTGCCGGAACTGATGGTTTTTTTATTCGCACCGGTTACTTTTATCTTCGGTGTTTTTACTTTTCCGTCGTATGTATAGCTTGTGGCAGAAAGCTTTATTGTCTTCGGATAATAGATGGTTTTCTTTCCGGTCACCACACCGCAGGAGCAAAGATACTGCACATATCCGTTCCTGGATGTAGTTGCTTTCTTTACCTGTTTTTTGTAGCTGTGTTTATGAGCTTTTCCGGTGATCTTAAAGGTTTTTGTAACGGTTCCCGAGTAATTGCCCTTAAACCGAACTGTTACCCGGTAAGTTCCAACATATTTTCTTCCGGCAGAATAGGTAACTGTATAGTTGTCTGCACTGATCACCCTGTTGTTGCTGTCTGTAACCTTTACCGTTGGCTTTTTTACTTTTCCATTATAAGTATAGCTTGTTCTGGAAAGCTGTATTTTTTTCGGATAATAGATGATCTGTTTATTCTGTATACTTCCGCAGCTGCACTGCTCCTGTGTATATCCGTTGGCAGTGGTGGTTGCCTTTACCGTTACTCTCTGATAGCTATGTGTATGTGTGACCGGAGCTGCCTGGACAGTGAAATTCACAGAATCCGAAAATGTATACGCATACTGTGCATGATTCACAGATGCCACCGCTACCCTGTAATTCCCCGCCGGCAGTGTGCAGGACCAGCTTGTTCCATTCACTCCATACTGAACTTGCGTCGGATTGGATTCTCCTGCTTTATACACATATACATCATAATATCTGGCATAGCTTGTTGCATTCCAGGAAAAAGTTGTGGTCTGGTTTGCTTTTCCCGGATTCACGCTCACATATGGCTTGCCCGGTACACGAACGCCCGGATAGATAAAGCCAAGCAGCACCTTGTTGGAATCATAAGGGCGCCTTCCTCCGACTGCATTGGTCAGTGTATATCCATATGCAACTCCATGAGAGGAGGTCTGATCTTTGTCCGTTCTTCCTCCCTCATCTACCGTAAATCTGTTGTTTCCAAGATTGGCTGTTACATAAGCAACATGTCCGTAATAATCTCCGCTCCATACAGCAATAGAACCGGGAACAGGCTCATTTCCTACTGCATAGCCCTGATTGATAGCATTTTGCCACCAGTTTACCGCATTTCCCCATGCAGGCAATGCGATTCCCTGTCTGTCATACACGCACTGCCATGCAAAGCGTGTGCAGGGGATCTCGTATAAGCCATCTCGATCCACATCCTGTGTTGTAGGATAAGGATTACCTGCTGCTGTTACCGTTGCTGCCGGTACCGCACTGAAGGCAGTTACTGCGGACAGCGCAAGGACCATTAATTTTTTCAGAAGCTTCTTTTTCATAGCTTTCTCCTTTCCTGCGGTTTCATCCTTCTTAACAGACAAGTCTGATCTGGCATGTCTGCTACGATGAAAATGTTCTGCATGTTTATTACTCTTGTTTCATATTTTATCTCTGTCCGGCAAATTTATGATACCTTTATTGTGCATACTCTCACGGAAGATGTCAAGGTAAAGAAATCCAGTCAAGTGGATATTCGCATCGGTAATTTTTTTTGGCCACTTACTGCAAAATTTCAATCCGTTCTGAAACAAGTTCCTTTACCTTTTCCTTCTGTTTCTCAGACAAATATGCTTCCTCTATCTGTTTCATAAATTTATCTTTTTTGGAACATATTTTTTTCAGCATACGTTCTGCTGCATTAGATGGTATCTCACAGGATTCTGCCAGGAGCCGAAATTCTTTTTTATGAATATTTCGTTTTTTTCCATTGATCGTAAGCGCGAGCTGTTCTTTATCTTCCGGCATGATTATATTTACAGGTAACATATCATATGCTTTTGACAGCTGATACTTTCTGTTGCCAGGTTCCGCCTCTTTCAATGAAAAATTTTTCAAATGCATATCTGAATTTCCGTTATCTCCCGGTCAATCCGTTTTGTAATATATGCATACTCTCCATTCATTTTTATAAGTGCATGTGGCACTGCCATTGTTTCTCTGATTCTGACGCGTTTTGATTGATCATTTTTCCACAACTTGACACTCCCCACAGCTAAAACAGGGGGATTCTTGCTTCTCCCACTACTGCATTGGCAAACACCTTACGGTACTGCAATGTCTTACACAGTGTCCACAAGCTATATTTATAC